>DPZM01000231.1:0-4447 GCA_003535955.1 Lachnospiraceae bacterium
TGGTGATGTATGAGAGTATTGAAGATATGTATGCCAAGGTTTCGTATTATCTTGCAAACCCTGATATAAGAACTGAGATCGCAAGGCGGGGCCATGCAAAGGTATCTTCGGATTACAGGTACGAAGACAGGATAGATGAGATGATACTGACTGCGGAAATAGGGATGTGACACTTTAGCTCAGAGCTGAAGTGTCACATTTTAAAAATTGAGTGAAAATTCCTTGGATATAGTATATAATGTTGATATTAGGGAGGGTATACATATGACCATAAGCGAGAGGATATTTGAACTAATTAAGCAGCGGGGCTATACACAGAAGGAATTTTCCGTTAGAACGGGGATTGCCGAGAGCACGATCAGTGACTGGAAGAAGAAGGGAACCAATCCGGTTTCCGACAAGATACTGACCATATGCAGGGTGCTTGAGGTGTCGCCGTATTTTTTACTTTCGGGGTCCGAGGATCCGGGCGCGGTAACAAAACCCGTGGCAAAGAAACCGGCAGCTAAGAAGCCTGAACCGATAACAGTTAAGGAACCTGCAGCCGTACCGGTTTCGGCGGATAAACCTAAGGCGGATAAGAAAACCGCCGATAAGATGCCGGAAGAAAAGAAAGCGGAAGAAAAGAAACCCGTGGCTAAGAAGCCGGAAGGCAAGAAACCGGATGAAAAGAAGGATATAATAATACTTCCCGAGATCGCAACTATCTCCAGTGATGATGACGATTACCATATCAGGCCTGCGGATGATGATGCAGAGAAGGATAAAAAGAAAGACAAGAAGAATAAGAAAAAGGATAAAGAGAAGGATGTCCTGAAGGAAAAGAAGAAGGACAAGGACAAAAAGGAAAAGAGCAAAGATAAAAAAGACAAGAAGAAAAAGAAGAAGAAGGGATATTTGATCACGTACTGATGAACATAGTATTACTGTCGGGCGGTTCGGGCAAGCGCCTGTGGCCGCTGTCAAATGATGTTAGAAGCAAGCAGTTTATTAAGATATTCAAGAATGAAGACGGTACATACGAATCAATGGTGCAGCGGATGTACCGTCAGATCAAGAAGATCGACAAGGACGCAACCATTACAATAGCCACATCAAAGATGCAGGTGTCCGCGATAAGGAACCAGCTGGGTGATGATGTGGGCATTTCTGTTGAACCCTGCAGAAGGGATACATTTCCGGCAATAGCACTGGCAAGTGCATATCTTAACGACATAGAGGGCGTAACGGGGGATGAGACTGTTGTTATCTGCCCAGTGGATCCCTATGTTGAGGAGGATTATTTCAAGGCAATTTATGAATTATCGGAACAGGCGGACAAGGGTGAAGCCAACCTTGTCCTTTTGGGCGTTGAGCCGACAGGGCCGTCCGAGCGCTATGGATATATAATCCCGAAGACCGATGAAGATGTATCGGAGGTTTCAACATTCAAGGAGAAACCGACAAAGTCAGACGCTGAAGGTTACATCAGACAGGGAGCCTTATGGAATGGCGGTGTATTTGCATACAAGCTTAAGTATATGCTGGATAAAGCTCATGAATTGATCGACTTTGATGATTATCAGGATCTTCTGGAGAAATATGCGGCCCTTGAGAAGATATCGTTTGACTATGCAGTGGTTGAGAAGGAAGAAAAGATCCAGGTTAAGCGGTTTGCAGGCAAATGGCAGGACCTTGGTACCTGGAATTCCCTTACCCGGGCCATGGGTGAGAAGGTTGTCGGCAAGGGAATGCTGGATGATGAGTGCAAGGGTGTTCATATAGTAAATGAGATGGATGTTCCGGTTCTTGCCATGGGACTTACAGATGTTATCATTTCAGCTTCGCCTGACGGGATACTGGTATCCGACAAGGAGAGCAGCAGCAGGATCAAGCCGTTCGTTGACGGTATTGAGCAGCAGATCATGTTTGCCGAGAAGTCCTGGGGAAGCTACAGGGTCATGGATGTCGAGGCAGAATCAATGACCATAAAGGTGACCTTGAATGCGGGTAACACCATGAACTACCACAGCCACAGAAATCGTGACGAGGTGTGGGTAGTGCTGGCAGGAGAAGGAATGACCATAGTTGACGGTATGGAACAGAGCGTAAGCCCGGGTGATGTCATAACGATGAGCGCCGGCTGCAGGCATACGGTCATCGCCAGGACGGAGCTTAAGCTTATCGAAGTCCAGCTGGGAAGGTCGATAAGCGTTCATGACAAGATCAAGTATAAACTGGAGTATTGATTTTCAGAGTATTGATATATGGGAAATGAACCGATGCTTCTTATGCCTACAGGCAAGGATTACCTCTGGGGCGGCAGGAGGCTGAACGATGAGTTTGAGAAAAATATTGATATGGAGCCACTGGCGGAGACCTGGGAGTGTTCGACCCACCCGGATGGGCCAAGCTTCGTATCCGGAGGACGATACGATGGCATGAAGCTTGAGGACGTCCTTAAGGAACATCCCGAGTACCTTGGAAGCCACAGCGCGGGAATGGATTCGGCGAAGGCAGGGGAGCTTCCGATACTCATTAAGTTTATTGATGCGGACAAGGATCTGTCGGTACAGGTTCATCCGGATGATAAATATGCGGGTGAGCATGAGGGCGGACAGAGGGGTAAGACTGAGATGTGGTATGTGCTCGATGCGGCTTCCGATGCCAGGCTTGTATACGGACTCAACCGTACCATGACTCCGCCGGAAGTTAAGAGTGCTATAGAGGACGGGTCAATAGTAAGGTGTCTGCAGACCGTGCCGGTTAAGAAGGATGATGTTTTTTTCGTTGAAGCGGGTACGATACATGCAATAGGGCAGGGCGTATTGATCGCCGAGATCCAGGAGAATTCCAATTTGACATACCGCCTGTATGATTATGACAGGGTCGACAAGGGAGGAAATAAGCGCAAGCTTCATATAGATAAGGCCTTGGAGGTGGCAAGGCTTACTCATGCGGGAGAACCCAGGCAGCCCCTTCGTGTGCTTAAATACAGGCCGGGCGTTGCGTCCGAGCTTCTGTGCAGGTGCAAATATTTCGAAGTGTACAGGATGATAATAAACACGGAACGCAGGCAGTCCGTAACCTATCAGGCTGATTCTGTAAGCTTCAAGGTTTTATTGTGTGTGAGCGGGTGCGGTACGATAAGCTGCGCGGAGATGAGCCTTAACTTCTATAAAGGGGACTGTATCTTCGTCCCGGCTGATTCCGCAGTGCTTAATCTCCACGGCCAGGCCCAATTCTTGGATATTAGAGGTTGATCATAAGGGGGACCGCGAAGATGATGCCACCTTGTAGCTGATAAGTGACATTTTTTGAAAATTATGTAGAAAATAGCCAAGAATTCTGATAAAATGATTATATTATTCAGAACAGCACATAAATTTTAGTTACAATAATTAAAAATAATAAGAAACACATATAAAAGGAGGAATAGTATGAGTAAGAAATGGGTTTATTTATTCAGTGAGGGCAGTGCCGACATGAGGAACCTTCTCGGCGGAAAGGGTGCGAACCTTGCTGAGATGACCAACCTGGGACTTCCGGTGCCTCAGGGATTCACTATCACGACCGAGGCATGTACTCAGTACTATGAGGATGGACGCGAGATCAATGACGAGATCAGGGCCCAGATCGATGAGTATGTATTGAAGATGGAGGAGATCACGGGCAAGAAGTTCGGTGATAAGGAGAATCCCCTTCTTGTATCTGTAAGGTCGGGTGCAAGGGCTTCGATGCCGGGTATGATGGATACTATTCTTAACCTTGGTCTTAATGAAGATGTTGTTAATGTAATAGCTGAAAAGTCAAACAATCCCCGCTGGGCATGGGACTGCTACAGGCGCTTCATCCAGATGTATTCGGATGTTGTTATGGAGGTGGGCAAGAAGTATTTCGAAGAGCTCATAGACAAGATGAAGGACAGGAAGGGTGTTAAGCAGGATGTTGAGCTTGATGCTGATGATCTTAAAGAGCTTGCCGAGCAGTTCCAGGCTGAATATAAGGAGAAGATCGGAAGCGATTTCCCGACAGACCCCAAGGATCAGTTATACGGAGCCATCAAGGCGGTGTTCCGTTCATGGGACAACCCCAGGGCCAATGTATACAGGCGTGACAACGATATCCCTTATTCATGGGGAACGGCGGTAAACGTTCAGTCAATGGCATTTGGTAATATGGGTGATGACTGCGGAACGGGTGTTGCCTTCACGCGCGATCCCGCAACCGGCAACAAGGGACTTTTCGGAGAATTCCTTACAAATGCGCAGGGTGAGGATGTTGTTGCAGGCGTTCGTACACCCATGAAGATAGCCGAGATGGAGGAGAAGTTCCCCGAGGCCTTCGAGCAGTTCAAGGATGTGTGCCATAAGCTTGAGAGTCATTACCGAGATATGCAGGATATGGAATTCACGGTTGAGCACAATAAACTCTACATGCTCCAGACCCGTAACGGTAAGAGGACGGC
>DPZM01000231.1:4506-4775 GCA_003535955.1 Lachnospiraceae bacterium
CAGGCGGCACTTAAGATCGCATGTGACCTTGTTGATGACGGAATGAGGAGTGAGGAAGAGGCTGTTGCAATGATCGAGCCCCGTAACCTTGACACCCTCCTTCATCCCCAGTTCGATGCGGCAGCCCTTAAGGCAGCCACACCTCTTGGCAAGGGCCTTGGTGCTTCACCCGGCGCTGCATGCGGTAAAGTCGTATTTTCTGCAGAGACGGCCGTGGAATGGGCCGGAAAGGGTGAGAAGGTAGTTCTTGTACGTCTTGAGACATCACC
>DPZM01000148.1 GCA_003535955.1 Lachnospiraceae bacterium
TGCGAAAACGAAGGAAATACCTGTTTTGGTAGTCATAAGCCCGTATCCGGGCATTACAGCGGATAATCAGAGGAAGTTCAACAGGGCTGAGCAGATAGCAGGAGAGTATGATGCCGGTTTTTATAATTATAATCCCATATACAGGGATATCGGTATGGATTATTCCATGGATTATTCGGATGAAGGCCATATGAACTACAGGGGCAGCATTACCTTTTCGGACAATGTAGGCAGCTATATGGTTGACAATTATAATTTACCGGACAGAAGGAACGATCAAAGCTATGATTCATGGGAGAGAAACGCAAGATATTGTGAGGAAAAGCTGAGAGAGCAGAAGATCAGGTATTCTGCCGGTGTGGATGAACTGCTGGATGATATTTCGGTGAAAAACAATGCTTTTATAATAACGGCAGACCACATGAGTGAAGGGGATAAAGCCATACTGGAGAAGTTACTCTATACTCTTGGCGGTGACATTACCGGGATAGAAAATGGGGGAGTGTGGTATCTTGAAGAAGGAAAAAACGTATGGTACAGTGGCAGCAAAGATAACGAGTACTGCGGCAGGATAGACGGCCATGATCTTGACCTTAAGCGTTATGAAAGCGGATCCGGCGAAGAGTATTTAAGTGATATATACATAGACGATAAAGAGTATGGCGGCGCAGTGGATGAGGGGATAAACATCGTTATATACAATAAGATCACGGGAACCGTGATCCTGAATACAGGGATTACGGAAGACGGGGGATTTAATTCAGGTAAAGGAGAATGACCGGGTTATGGATTATGCAAGATATTTGAAATGGCTTCCGGATGAGGCATTCACCAAGCTTAAGTTCAGATATATAATGGGCTATCCGCTTGATCTGAAAAGACCGAAAACATTTAATGAAAAGCTTCAATGGCTTAAGCTTAATAATACCGATCCGATATACGACACACTGGTCGATAAGTATAAGGTGAAACAGTATGTTGCGGAAAGGATCGGAGAGCAGTATATAGTACCGACCTACGGTGTGTGGGATAGATTTGATGATATTGATTTTGATTCCCTTCCTGACAGTTTCGCACTTAAATGCAACCATGATTCGGGAGGCCTGTATCTTGTTCCGGATAAAGCAAGGATGGATAAGGATGCGGCAAGGAAAAAAATACAGAAATGTCTTGATTACAACTACTACTGGCACAGCAGGGAGAAGGTATATAAGAATATAAAACCAAGGGTTCTTGCGGAAAAGTATCTTGTGGGCGGTGAACGGGGTATGACGGATTATAAGTTCTATTGCTTTGACGGGGTTCCTAAGTTTATTTACGTTTCCGTCGGTCTTGACGATCATACTACGGCGCTTATCAGCTTTCTGACACTTAACTGGGAATTTGCTCCTTTTCAGAGAACAGATTATAAGGGGTTTGACGAATTGCCGGAAAGACCTGCTCATCTTGAAGAGATGACAGATATCGCACGCAGGCTTTCCAAAGGACATAAATTTGTAAGGATAGATCTTTATGAATATGAGGGCAGGGTTTATTTTTCGGAATATACGATAATCCCCAACGGAGGATTTATGAAGTTTGTTCCCGAAGAATATGACCTTAAGATAGGAGAAATGCTTACCCTTTGACCGCCGGGTGAGTGAAGGGACTACCGATATGAATGAGCAAAGATACACAGAAGATAAGGCGCCGCTGTTTACCGTGATAACGGTATGCTATCAGGCCGAAACAGTTATAGAGGATACTATCAGGTCTGTACTTTCACAGGATTATGATGATTTTGAGTATATTATAGTTGACGGTTCGTCCAGGGACAGGACTTGCGAGATAATAAAAAAATATCTTGATGATCCCCGGATCCGTTTCATATCCGAACCTGATAAAGGCCTTTTTGACGCAATGAATAAAGGGATACGTATGTCACGGGGTGCTTACCTTAACTTTATGAATGCGGGAGACTGCCTGGCAGATACACATGTGTTAACACAAGTGAGCAAAGCAATACATGAACATCCGGATGTTGACTTTATTTACGGTGATGTACTGTATGTTTACGAAGACGGAACGGAACGGGTCAGAAAATACCCGTGGTACTGTTCGACGAAGCTGTATCAGCTTCTGGGTGACTGCATAAATCATCAGAGCATGTTTGCAAAGAGGCACAATTACACTGACAGGGAGTTCGATCTTGTTACCTACAAGATCAACTGCTACAGAGACTGGATATCATATCAATGCAGTACAAAGAAGAAATTCCTGGCGATGGGTAAGGTGACCTGCAGGTTTTCATTTGGAGGGACTTCCTTTACCTTAGCCCACTTCGATGAGCATATGAAGGAACTTGACCTTATACTTAAGAGATATTATCCGCTGGGATATCCCCTGCATGTGATAATGCGGTCAATAAGGAATGGGAAGGTAAGTTCCAGGATCCTTCATAAAGCTTACGAGCTTGTTTTCCTGAAGAAAAACAAAGAGCGGAAATCATGACAGCCTTTTTGGTATAAGCTTCCTCACGGCCTTTTTGATACTATAAACAGTGTACAGTTTCCGGATCAGGAATTCATTTATTTTATCATTCGCAGTTAACATCGGCGTTGAATTATTCCTGGCCTTGTAAGCTGACTTATAGTATTCCTTTTCGCTAAGTGCCGGCAGGGGGTATAGTATATCCTCTTTACCTGTGTCTGATATTGCAGACTCATTTTCTTTCCGGGAGTAGACGATCAAACGTGTATCCGTCTTCTCCGAGACGGGATCATAAATAACGATTATTCCGTAGTCGGGCTGGTTGGCGATCTTTTCATTGAACTTCTTGGTAAACATGCCCCTCTTGCTTCCGAAATAGAAGTTCCCGAGAGAGTAATATATGGTTTTTCCCTTGTACACTTCATACGGCTGTACGCAATGAGGGTGACTGCCTATGATAAGGTCAGCACCTGCATCGATCAAAGAATGCGCAAGATCTGTATCATAAGGCATTGGATACCTGTTGAACTCAAAACCCCAATGCATGCATACAACTACCCTGTCACAATATTCTTTTGCATCAGAGACCGCTTTGACAATGATATCTTTTTTTCTGGGGGCACAGCCGGCACTTTTTTCCGAAGCATATCTTGTTTCTTCAACATCCCATCCGAATGCCAGGACTCCTGTTTTTATATTGCCGGTATCAATAGTGAATGGGATCAATGCTTCGTCAAGTGTAAGACCTGCGCCGGTATGCTTTATATCATTTTTGTCAAGAACGGATAAGGTGCTTTTCAGACCATATTCACCGTAATCCATCATATGATTGTTCGCAAGCGATACACCTACAGTATTAAGCTCTTTAAGGACCAAAGCGGCTGCCTGTGATGAGGCAAGATTAGGTCCTCTTTTTTCGATCGCATACTGCGGATCGGGATCTGATATTGAACCCTCAAGATTCATGATCGTCTTAAATTTATTTTCGCGGATCCAGTTTCCTATTCTGCTTATATCATCCGGGATCGTATTATAGTCAAAAAAAAAGTCGCCGGTAAACAGTATTTTATCGTACATTATCGTAATCTCCACATTTAATCCCTTTGCTTATATTATACAATGAAACCGGATAATACAAGTCAAAACTATTATACTACAAAAATATTGAATGACACGGGGCGTTGCGCTATACTTTTCTAAGGTGAATAGCTGTGATGGCTGACAAGTCAGGGCAGACAGCATAAGAAACGGATTGAGAGGAATAGAGGCAGGGAGTGGAGGTCGTGATATGGGAACATACCTGAATCCGGGGAACAGTGGATTTGCAGAAATACTTAAGACAGAGTATGTGGATAAGACCGGTCTGATCAGCCTTATCAATGCGACGATCGGTACAAAGAGAAAACTTACGTGTATTAGCAGACCCCGGCGTTTCGGTAAATCATACGCTGCTCAAATGCTATGTGCGTATTATGGAAAAACCTGCGATTCGCACAGCTTGTTTTCCGGGTATAAAATCTCTGCCGCCCCGGATTACGAGGAACACTTGGGGAAATATGACGTTATTTATCTGGACATGGCTGCGATAAAGCCCTACACCCGTGATTACACGGAATTGGTAGAATTCCTGATAGGTGTCCTTACCGATGAAATATGCGAGAGCTACCCAGGAGTCATTGCTAAAAAGGACTTTACATCCATGTTGGTTGATGCTGTTTGCAAAACCGGGAATAAATTTTTTGTGATCATAGATGAATGGGATGCACCTATTCGCGAGAATCCATCTGTTCAGAATGAATATCTTGAATTCTTAAGATCGCTGTTTAAAAACAGTGGGGTAACATCTAAGGTATTTGCGGCTGCATATATGACAGGTATCCTTCCCATAAAAAAGGACGGGAACCAGTCGGCGGTTTCGGATTTTCAAGAATATACGGTCATCAAACCACGTCAGTACGGAGAATATGTCGGATTTACCGAAGATGAAGTCCGAAGGCTATGTCAAGAGCATGATACCGACTTCAACCTTATGAAGGAATGGTATGACGGTTATGATTTTATGGATGTCGGATCAATATATAATCCTAATTCGGTAATGCAGGCAATAGAAAACAATGACATGGATTCCTACTGGACAGAATCGGCAGCAGCAGAGGGGTTAATGGAATACATCAGCAAACCATATAATGGTTTGACAAAAACCATAGCAGAATTGATCGGGGGAGTTGAAGTAGGGATCAATACCAATGGCTTTGCCAATGATCTTATTACCTTCAAAAGCAAGGACGATGTTCTTACGTTATTGATCCACCTCGGATATCTTGCATATGATTCGAAAAAAAAGACAGTTCACATTCCTAATGAGGAAGTTAAGCTCGAGTTTCAAAAGACGATCCGGGAGGTTGATCATGAAGCAACGCTTATAAGATTAAGGGAGAGTGAACAGCTGTTTATAGATACAATTAACGGAAATGAAGAGGCTGTGGCCCGACAGATCGAGAAAATACATGCGGAGGAGACGGTTCCGCTGCATTATAACAGGGAGGATAGCCTGCGAAGTGTGATCAAGCTTGCATATTATACATACAGGGATCATTACATGCAATGGGAAGAGCTGCCGGCAGGAACCGGATATGCTGATATTGTATATCTTCCCAAGCATGAATCCGACTGGCCGGCTCTTGTAATAGAACTTAAGTGGAATAAATCCGTTGAAGGAGCAATAGATCAGATATTGAGAAAAGAGTATCCAAAAGCTTTGGAAGGATATGGCAGCAGTATACTTCTTGTAGGGATCAGTTATGATAAAGATGCTTCGGATGGATTGCGGAAGCATTCCTGCAGGATACAAAGTGTATAGCATTGAGCATTTTGAAAAAAGTACATAGAAAGAAAGAGGTTATTAT
>DPZM01000023.1:0-1334 GCA_003535955.1 Lachnospiraceae bacterium
TTATTCTTTTTGCTTCCTCAGATGTAACCTTATTAAGCTCAGACAGATACACATTCGGATTTTCGGCAATCTGTTCCGCAAACAGATTAAGCAGTCCTATAACAGTATTTATCTTATTTATACTGTGTTTCTCCTCATCATACTCTATGGATATGTCCATATTACCCTCTGCTGAAGGTTTAATGATAAAATCTATCCCGTATAACCCGTCTTCCGATCCCCTGCCATATTCAGCCGGCTCATCAAAGGTCTTGTTTATGCTGTTAACAGCTTCTCTTGCTGTGGCCTCTTCTGATTCCAATATTGCAAATATTTTTTTCTTCTCATTTTGAAAATCAGAAGTAAAATCCACTCTGTAATAAACGGAAGCATCCCTCTCGAAGACCAGATTGACCAGTCCGACAAGTAAAAGAGCCGAATTCTCAAAGGCAGCCGTCCTGTCCCTGACGGATTGGCCTATATTTTCAATGATGTTACCCTGTATCCGGATTTCCTGCTTATGTATCATAGTTACCCCTTTTTCTTTCTTTTACATCAGTCATCACAAAGGCTGAGATATCCGAAGGGCTGTTGAGATTCATGTAGGCGGACGGATTATTGCTGTCGTAGAAGCCCACCCTATCGGCGTACTCCTTCGCATCCCTTATCCTGTATATTCCTGCTTCCGCCATTTTCTCAAGTGCCGTCAGGGCTCTTACCGAGTAGATGCTTGCAAGGGGCTGAATATCCTTCCCCTCCGTTCGCGCCCACAGGATATCCTCACCCGCGTACACGCCGCATATCGAGCCTATCTCATCCTTATTGTATCCAATTATATCACATGCAATAAAAAGAACCGCATCCAGTTTATCTGTTTTTGCTCTTTTAAGAACAGAAACAAATCCCCCAAGCGGTCCTATATCATCATATTCATCCTCCACGTTTGTATAGCCGGTCCTGCCGGCAGCCTGTCCCCTGCGTATTGAAAGGTATCTTGAAACAATGCACGATCCGTAACAATCATCAACCTCATCACATATCTTTTCAAGAAAAGTCCGGCCATCTCCTTTTATGATCACATTCTCCTTAGGCTGTCCCATCCTTGTCGACCTTCCGCCCACAAGCACGGCGGTCCCTATCCTATACTTCATAATTTACACCGCATTCCTCTGACATAATGACTTACTTATTTCATATGCCGGCCTTGTAATCTCCATGCACTCCACCGCTCTTGCTTAACAGCTTCACATCCGTGATCTTAATATCCCTCTGCACCGCCTTGCACATATCATACACGGTAAGGGCCGCCACCGAGCATGCAGTCAGGGCTTCCATCTCAACCCCTGTCCTACCGG
>DPZM01000023.1:1535-3958 GCA_003535955.1 Lachnospiraceae bacterium
GTAAGCACATCCCCCTTCTTTATGCCGCCGGAACTTATAAGCTTAAATGTCTCCGCGTTCACAAGGACCTTAGCCCCGGCCTTCGCTTCCCTTAAGGTAATATCCTTATCGGAGACATTTACCATCCTCGCATTCCCTTCATTATCAAAATGCGTAAGCTCACCTTCCATTTTATCCTCTCCGTTTTCGCCATCTGCATCTTTGATCAGACCATCCGTTATAAGCTCTGTTATGCCTTCCGCATCATCAAGCTTATAAACAGGCACGGCCTTAACAGCCTTAAATCTGTCAATATCATCTGATGCAATGGCCTTATAAACAGCCGGCTCCTCCGGCAGCTCATAGCCTGTACGCTTACTTGCAACACCTATCCTTAAGATATCGGCATACTTACAGCCTTCCACAAGTATGATATGGGCATCACCTGCCTCTTTAAGCATATCCTCAAGGGTCATTGCGCAGTTACTTAACTTCGCGCTTTTGGTTGCGGAAGATATCATGACCGTATCTGCACCGGCCCTGCCGAACCTGTAGGTATCCTTCCCTTCCCTGTCCATTTCAAAGTCATGCCCGTCGTGTTTTATGACGGCTACCTTGAGTCCTTTCTTCTTAAGCAGGGGGATCAGCTTTTCTATAAGTGTCGTCTTGCCGCTGCCCGAAAAGCCTGAGAAGCCGATTACGAGAGTATTTCCGCCTGTTCCCGTCATTCCAAACCCCTTTCTTCAATATTCCCGCCTGCCTTCATCACTTCCCCGAAGGTCTCCTTCTCCCCTCAAAAAGATTGATCGCAAGAAGGACCACGGCGGATATGGCGATATTTATAAGTACCCACTTCACCGCCAGCCCGTCATTACCTGTTCTCCACAGCTGGTAGACCGTTGTTGATATGGTAGCCGTCTTGCCCGGTGTGTATCCGGCTATCATGGTTGTGGCACCGTATTCTCCCAAGGCCCTGGCAAAAGCCAATACGGTTCCCGCTATGATCCCGCTCTTACAGTAAGGCATTATTATCCTGAAAAAAATGTAAGGGCGGCTAAGTCCGAGTGTAGCACCGGCCTCAGCAAGGGTAACATCAAATGCCTCGAATGCGCCCCGCGCCGTCCTGTACATCAGTGGGAAGATCACCACAGAGGTTGCAAAGATCGCAGAATACCAGTTCATGGTAAGCCTTAATCCAAATACATTCATAAACCATGAACCTATCACCCGCTTTGGCCCCAGTATCCTCAACAGCAGATATCCCACAACTGTCGGCGGTAATACAAGCGGCAGGGTAAAGATACAGTCAAGCACTCCCTTAAATATTTTCGGAAGCCTGATAATATAATATGCCGCCGCTATACCCAATATAAAGATTATCGCCGTGCTTATCCCCGCTATCCGCAGGGAATTCCAAAGCGGATACAGATCCATCTGTCCTCCCTCAATTCAACAAAACCGTCACATTTGCTGACACATCGGTTCAGAACCAATGTGTCACTTCAGACAGGTAAATCCTACGCTTTCAAAGACCTTGCTGCTCTCTTCTGTCCTAAGGTGATCAAGGAAGGCTCTGGCTTCTTCAGGGTGTTTCGAACCCTTTAACACTGCCGCGGGATATATTACCTGTCCGCACATATCCTCAGTTGCCGTATCGACAACCGTAAGGCCTGCCGAGAAGGCATCGGTTGAATATATGACTCCGCAGTCAACCGCTGCCTCTTTTACCTGAGTCGTCACTTCTTTGACATTGCTTCCGTAGGTTAATACTCCGTCCTTGTTAAGGGCTTCCTCATCAAGTCCGTAAAAAGCAAAGATCTTCTGTGTATACTGGCCCACAGGAACATCCTCATTGCCCATCGCCATCAGGATGGACTTATCCTTAAGCCCGGCCACCATATCATCATATGAATTTATGTTCTTTGGATTTCCTTCGGGAACTGTCAGGGTGACTTTGTTCTCAAGCAGGTCGATACGTGTATCCGTGTCAATAAAGTCAAGGCGGTCCGGATTGGTTTCTTCATCTTGCGCAAAATCAAGCTGGTTCATCTGCTTTGCTGCGGCCGATATGAAGATATCACAGTCGGCTCCCTCTTCTATCTGGGTCTTAAGTGTACCTGATGAGTCGAAGTTATAAGTAATAGTCACATTCGGCGCTACATCCTTATAGGCCTTAGCTATTTCTTCCATGGTTTCTGTCATGGATGCCGCCGCAAACACCGTAAGCTCGACGGGTTCTTCTGTTACTTCAGATTCCTCTGTTGCTTCAGGTTCCTCTGTTGCTTCAGGTTCCTCTGTTACTTCAGGTTCTTCTGCTGTTTCTGCCGCAGGCGCTTCACTCATTGCAGGAGCGCTGCCCGTGCATCCGTATATCAAGCATGCACAAACAGACAGCAGGGTTAGTAATGCTGTTTTTTTCATGATATGTCTCCTTTTCTGCGGGT
>DPZM01000235.1 GCA_003535955.1 Lachnospiraceae bacterium
TCCCAGGATGATAAGCTTACTAAGGAAGAAGCAACCCAAATGGCGAAGGGTATCCTGAAATGACGATAAGGGACAGGATATTTGAAAAGCTGGAAGAGATGAACATGTCCCAAAAGGATTTTTCGGATAAGACAGGAATACCGCAGACAACGGTCAGTGACTGGAGAAAGAAGCGGACTAATCCGACAGCCGAGAAGATCATGGTCATCTGCAAGGTGCTTGATGTAACTCCCGAATGGCTCCTGTCGGGTGTTGAGCCGCAGGGAGACCGTGGGAATCCAAGAAGCTGGTATGCTATATCTGCCGACACTGACAGTGGCAAGCTGATAACGGCATTCAATTCCATGGATAAGGGACTGCAGCAACGACTTCTGGGTTACGTGGAAGCGATAACTGCTGCAAAGGAAAAGGAATAAACTTTATTTTTGCACGCATATCCGTATAATAGCAGTAATAGATTATCATGAGCAGAAAAAGAAGAATCTGGTATCCCGGAGCAACATACCATGTTATGAGCAGGGGGAACCGACGCACGTTATTATTCAAAGATGCTTCAGATCATATAAGATCTTTCTTGCATATTCTTATAATAATTCCCAAATCATTGTACGCCATTCTGTTACAGGATAATGCTTTATATTTTTTGTTACAAGTAATGAACCTGTGCATCGTGCAGCAACATAAAACGGTGCATCATCATGATCCGGCATTTCGTCCTTTGGATAGTCACTCTCATCAACTTCAACATACAGTGCATGTTCTGACATCCATGACAGAATAAAGCGTATTATGTCTTCATCAATATTAAATCTGCTACGGTGCAATACCTCATCATATTCTGAATAAATCGAACCTGTTATTACTACCTCATATTTCTCATCCAATACATCTCCTATGAATTTGGCAGCACTCCCATTTGGGCTTAGCAATGCGGATACTATTACATTTGTATCAATAACCACCCGTTTCGTAAAACTATATAGTTTCATTCTTCAGAATCCTCATGAATCACTTTGTCAATATCTTCATCCGTCATAGGATTCTTTGCAAGCATTCTTTTACGAGCCTCCTGAAACTTATAATATGAAGTTGTATGTGGAACTCTGTTCCGAATTAACGATTTTGCGTAATTGGATACCATATCAAGCTCATCCTGCTGAAGCTCTTCAAATATCTCTAAATTCTTTACCGGTATACCCATTATATCAGCCTCCGTAACCTACATTCAGTAATTTCACCTATTTATATTTTACTACATATGCCTACACTTGTGAACTCCTTAAAAGTATAAGAATAGCCGAGCTCATCCAAACTCAGCTATTCTGACCGCTATCCTGACACCTTTCTCATACATGAAATATAGCACTCAAAGGCACTCAGTGTTATTTCGCAGAAATGCCCATTTTAAAAGGGTTTGAGAGATAGGGATAAGTGTTCGATTCTTGTGAACTTTTCAGATAATTAACACTCGACAGGAGGGGCCATGTATCTTGATTTTGAGGTTGAAATACCGGTGCTCGAAAGTGGTATTTCGAAGAAAAGAATAAAGGGGACGACATATATTTATTACGAACATGGACGAAAGTACTATTCGGATAAACAGTATACCGTTCCACAATGCACATCGATAGGGAAGATGTGTGAAGATGATCCATCCATGATGAACCCTAACGGGAATTACCTCAAGTTCTTCCCGGATGCGGAACTACCGGATGAGCTGCCTGCATCCACAAGGAGCGGGTGCCTGAAGATCGGTGCGTGGCTGGTGATAAAAAAGGATATATCACAAATTGCTGTCCTTCAGGAAAGCAATGAATTCTTCGGCGGGTATGGGTTTGGAGAAGTAGTACCCCTGAATGTAATCGACCCCAAGCTTTACCATGGCATCATACTGGGCCTTAGTCTCAACACCCTCGGCTACTATCTTCATGTCCATGTCATGAACTATGCTTACCATACCCTTCATCACATGCTTGATCTTGTCGTTTTTGAAGTAGCCCTGTGTAAATGTGAGATCGAACTTGATGTTATCGGCGGGCATATTGACGAAGTAGTCAAGGTTGGACCGGCCGGTCCCGAAATCATCAAGCGAGAAGGACACGCCCATCTTTATAAGCTTCTCCATATTCAGCAGGAGAAGATGCTGAAGTTCATTATCCGCGGTTTCGGTTATCTCAAGATTTATATTGCAGGGATTGATCTTGTAGGCTTCTATATTGTTCTGTACGAAACCGGCGGGATTCTCATGATCGAACTGGGCAACGGAAATATTTGTTTCGATATACTCTATACCCAGCCGCTGGGGTTCACCCGAGGCCAGAAGCTTGCAAACCTTTTCAAATACTCTTATTCCAAGCTGTATTATCTGCCCGTTATCTTCGGCGACGGGTATAAAATCACCGGGCGGGATCAGCGTACCGTCTTCTTTTACGATACGTACAAGTGCCTCAGCGGACGTGAAGCTTCCCGTGCTGATATTGTATATGGGCTGATAATGAACGACAACCCTGTCATCCCTTAATGCGTTTTCGATAAGGTTGTACACTTCGCTCCTGTAGCGCATCTGCTGAACAAGGTCTCCGGTGCAGACGATCACATCCTCCGAAGAATCATCATAATGATGTATGAAATTATAAACCTCATCGGGCCCGGAGAGTAAACTTGAATCGGGGAAATAAATGAACTTGGCTTCAACCGGGATATCCGTTACACCGTCAGCCCTTGCCTTTATCTCAAGGAGTTTCTGATAGGCACGCTCGGAAGAGTCATAAATAATGCAGAACATGTCATCACCGATCCTGAATATCGGTTCTTTGCCAAGTTCAAGAAATCCGGCAGCGGAACGCATTACGGCATTTTTTCGTATATCGAGCTCCGTGGAGGGAACAAGATATTTGATCCTGGCGGTGTAAAATGCAAAGGGATCACTGTATTTATACCGGTCATTCAGGTAAAGGGATAAAGCATTCTGGGTGAACAGACCTGTCATACGGTCAATATGTTCGTTGGGATTTTCAAGCTGTGAATATAGAACGATCATTCCGAAGGCAGAAGCAAAGCTTACAAGGAGGACATCCTTGAAAAAAAACTGGATCATGGCGGCTATAAGCCACAGACCCTGCCATGTAAAGAGAGCTATTACCCTTCGGTGCGGCATGTTTCTTTTGTTTTTGACAGTGAAAACAAGGATAACGGAGATAAAGAACGCTGCCATTATATACGCGCACATGGCAGCCGGACCGTATGAATATACAAGCCGTCCGTCCATATGGTAATCGATCGGTAAAACGACTATGAGAACCTCACCCGCGATATACACCCCAAGAGTGAGCATGCGAACGAGCCTGAAGCTGTGCCGGATGGCTATATCAAGACATGAATACAGAAAGCTGCAATAGCCCTGTGTTACAAGAAGAATGATATAGGCCTTGCATACAATTCTTGTGATCAGCGGAGAGAACCCGTTATAAACGGCTTCATGGATGCAGATGATCGAAACGACATCAAAAATAAGACATATGATGCAAGTGATAAAGGCAGCCAGAAACAAGGCCCTGTTCTTGACGTTCAGTTTTTTTTCGCGCTCGATAAATACCAGAAATACGACCAGCATCACGAGTCCGCATAACTGCAGTTCTATATTCATGGAGAATGCCTTTCAGTCTGTATTTTCTTTATTATAACACATAAGGTCATTATATCTGTTAAATTGGGATAAACAATGAATAAAATTTGTTGATTTTGTTACAATATTAGTTGAAAACAAGGTTTGTTCTGTTGTATTATAATATTACAATGTGAAAAGGAGGTTCTGCTATGAAACAGAAAACAAGGATGAGAATATTAAGCGGTTTTATAACAGCTGCCGTTCTTATAGCTTCTTTTATACCGGCGGCTACTGTATATGCGTATGATCATGAACAGGTGCTCATAGATATACAGAAATCTGTAGATGCAGCAATTGATTACTCTATCAAACACAGGGATGAAGTCAAATATACGGAGCCGTCCGAACCGGACAGTGGTTATTGCTGGTGCGGATATCCGTATTGGTGGGGAGATCACCATCATCATCACCATGACTATCCGGAATGGATATACTCAGGCCCTAACGATATCGTGCTCGATATAGGTGATACTTACCAGATCAATGTACCCGGCGGTGCTGATTTCCAGTCGACAAATGGGGGTGTGGCATCCGTTAACGGCTACGGTGTTGTTACCGGTGTCAATGAAGGCACCTGTGTCATAAAGGTTATCGGATATCGCGGCAGCCTTACTTTTGTCAAGGTGAAGGTAAACGGAGAACGCAGAAACAAAAACAATAATACCAATGTTGTTTATGTTCCGCAGCCCGTTTACAATCCTGCGGCAACCAACGCCTCATGGCTTGCCATAGCTACCAACCTGATAGTATCCGCACCGAGGAACAGTACCGTTAATCTTTCATCATTAACACCGTTAAGCTTTGATGCTAATTTTGCCAATGTGTTAAGGCTCCGTCCTGATGTGACCGTTAATTTAACCTATGGTTTCAACGGACACACCTTCCTGCTGACAATACCGAGAGGATACAATCTTGCAGGTAAGCTTAATCCATACGGACTTATTGATTTCGTAACATTATCGAATGTTGTGGACGGAAAGATCATGTGCAGGCTGCTCTATTAAGGCAGTGACATGTAGCTGCGCCAGGCAGCAGGTAATACTATGATTTGATAAACCCCGCGATCTGTGGTAAATTATTGCCATGGACTGCGGGGCTTTTTCTTTTCGCAGTGCCCGGGGGGAATAAAGAGGATTAAATAAAGGGGGCATATCATGAGAGAAAGCGGTATTTTATTTCCTGTCTTTTCCATACCTTCAAGATTCGGTATCGGAACATTTTCCAGGGAGGCATATGAATTTGTTGATTTTCTTCACGGGGCAGCCCAGGGTTACTGGCAGATACTTCCCGTGGGACCCACAGGCTATGGGAATTCACCCTATCAGCCATTTTCGGCTTTTGCGGGCAATCCCTACTTTATCTCACTTGAAGACCTTATAGAGGAAGGCCTGCTTACGTGGGATGAGTGTAACGGAGAGGATTTTGGCAATGATGAAACCCGTGTTGATTACGGAGCCATGTATGAAAACAGGGATAAGCTTCTTAAGGCTGCTCACGAGAGGTTTAAAGAAGCAGGGAAGGAAGATAAGGAACTTAAGGCCTTTATAAAACGTGAAGAGGGCTGGCTTAAGGATTATGCTCTCTTTACAGCCATTAAGAAGGAACAGAATGGCGCTCCGTGGTACGAATGGGAGGACGATCTTAAGAAGAGGAAGGCTGCCGCCCTTTTTGGGGCTGGGAAGAAACTTAAGGATGAGATTGATTTTGTATATTTTAAGCAGTATGAGTTCGATAAGCAGTGGAGGAAGCTGCGTAAATATGCCAATGATAAGAATGTTAAGATAATAGGTGACCTTCCTTTTTATGTGTCCTTGGATTCCGCTGACTGCTGGGCTAATCCGGATGTTTTTCTTATGGATAAGGATCTAAACCCCAAGGTGGTTGCAGGCTGTGCGCCGGACGCGTTTTCGAGGACCGGCCAGTTGTGGGGGAATCCCATATATGACTGGAAGGGGCTTGCAGGTTCGGGATATGACTGGTGGGTTAAGAGGATAAAGCGGAATTACGAATTCTACGATGTGATAAGGATCGACCATTTCCA
>DPZM01000066.1 GCA_003535955.1 Lachnospiraceae bacterium
TCCGTGACCTTATAGAGAGTCAGGAGTTCAAACAATCGGAGAGTAAGTTAAGCTTTGCCGTGGGCAAGGGACTTAGCGGTGAAACGGTAGTTGCAGATATAGGCAAGATGCCCCATATGCTCATTGCCGGTGCAACCGGTTCGGGTAAATCGGTATGTATCAACACTCTTATCATGAGTATACTCTACAAGGCCCGGCCCGATGAGGTTAAGCTCATAATGGTGGATCCCAAGGTTGTGGAGCTGTCTGTTTATAACGGAATACCTCACCTTATGATACCTGTGGTAACAGATCCCAAGCAGGCAGCGGAAGCCCTTAAGTGGGGCGTTGTGGAAATGGATGACCGTTATAACAAGTTTGCGCAGTTCGGGGTCAGGGATCTTAACGGATATAATAAGAAGGTTCAGGGAATGACGGATGTTCCCGAACAGGACAGGTACAAGGTACTTCCCAGAATAATAATAATAGTGGATGAGCTTGCGGACCTTATGATGGTTGCCAGCAAGGAGGTTGAGGAATCCATTTGCCGTATAGCCCAGAAGGCACGAGCTGCAGGAATCCATCTGGTTATAGCGACCCAGAGACCAAGCGTTGATGTGGTAACGGGACTTATCAAGGCAAATATGCCCAGCCGTATAGCCTTCTCCGTAAGCAGCGGAACAGATTCGCGTACAATACTTGATATGGTTGGGGCCGAGAAGCTGCTCGGTAAGGGTGATATGCTGTTTTATCCCCAAGGATATACCAAGCCGGCAAGGGTTCAGGGGGCCTTCGTTTCGGATCAGGAAGTAAATGATGTGGTCGACTTCCTCAAGGAGCACAGCGGACAGGAAGGCTATGATGAAGAAATAACACAAAAGATAAAGAATGCTTCAACCGCAGCCGCGGATGCGTCCGGTTCAGGAGGCGGCGGTAATGCTCCGGGTGGAAAGGATGAACTCTTTGTTGAAGCCGCTAAGGCCATAATCGATAAGAACAAGGCTTCCATCGGTATGCTTCAGAGACTTTTCAAGATTGGTTTCAACCGTGCGGCCAGAATAATGGATCAGCTTGCCGAGGCAGGAGTCGTTGGTGAAGAGGAAGGAACCAAACCCAGGAAAGTTCTGATGAGCGAGGAGCAGTTCGAGTCATACATAGAAGAATATTTGTAATTGTTCAGCACGGTCCGAAGCACTTGCTGCTGAGGACGTAAGAACATGACAGGGGAGTGAGTATGCCCTTTGCCGAAGGCAAATCTGCATGGGCATACGAATCGTATCTGTGAAGGTACTGAACAGATACCGAGTGCTTATAGAGAAAGAAAGGGATAAATATGAAGTCAGATATTGAAATAGCACGAGAAGCATCCATGCTGCCGATAAAGGAAGTGGCCGCAGGGCTTGGTATTACAGAGGATGATATTGAGCTTTATGGTAAGTACAAGTGTAAGCTTACCGACGGATATCTTAAGAGGATACAGGGCAATAAGGATGGGAAGCTTATTCTCGTGACTGCCATAAATCCGACACCTGCGGGTGAAGGGAAGACCACCACTTCCATCGGTCTTGCCCAGGCCTTCAATAAGCTTGATAAAAAGGCAATACTGGCCCTGCGTGAGCCGTCACTGGGTCCATGCTTTGGGATAAAGGGCGGAGCTGCCGGAGGCGGATATGCCCAGGTTGTTCCGATGGATGAACTCAATCTTCATTTTACGGGTGATTTTCATGCGGTAACAGCTGCCAACAATCTGTTGGCCGCAATACTTGATAATCATATCCAGCAGGGCAATGAGAAGTATATAGATACAAGACAGGTTGTATGGAAGCGGTGTGTTGACATTAATGACAGGGTGCTGCGAAACATTATCGTGGGACTGGGTGAGAAGACTGACGGTTATGTCAGGGAGGATCATTTCGTAATAACGGTTGCTTCCGAGATAATGGCAGTTCTGTGCCTTTCCGAAAACCTTAAGGATTTAAAGGACAGGCTGTCAAGAATGGTAGTTGCCTATGATCATGACGGTAATCCCGTTACGGCAGGTGACATAAGGGCAGTGGGTGCCATGGCAGCACTATTAAAGGATGCCATAAAGCCCAACCTTATCCAGACACTTGAGAACACACCGGCCCTTGTACATGGCGGTCCCTTCGCCAATATCGCTCACGGTTGTAATTCGGTCATTGCCACAAAGGCAGCGCTTAAGATGGCTGATTATGTTATAACGGAAGCAGGCTTCGGAGCTGACCTTGGAGCCGAGAAGTTCTTCGACATAAAGTGCAGGGCAGCCGGACTTCATCCGGATGCATGTGTTCTTGTTGCTACGGTAAGGGCTTTAAAGTATAACGGCGGTGTCAGGAAGGAAGACCTTTCGGGGGAAAACCTCGAAGCACTAAAGAAGGGTATCGTAAATCTTGAAAAACACATAGAGAATGTTCAGCAATACGGGGTTCCCGTTGTGGTAACACTTAATTCCTTCGTAACGGATACGGAAGCAGAGGTTAAGTTCGTTGAGGATTACTGCAGACAGAGGAATTGTGACTTTGCCCTGTCAAGGGTTTGGGAAAAGGGCGGAGAAGGCGGTATTGAGCTTGCGGAACAGGTCCTTAATACACTTGAGAATAAAAAGAGCGATTTCAGACCCATATATGATCCCGATATGTCATTGGAGGATAAGATAAAGACCCTTGCAACAAGGATCTACGGGGCTGATGGGGTGGATTATTCCGCAAAGGCTAAAAAACAGATGACAGAACTTGAGAAACTCGGGTTCGGCAGGCTTCCCGTATGTGTTGCAAAGACCCAGTATTCCCTTTCGGATGACGCAACGCTTCTCGGAAAACCTAAGGGCTTTAATATAAATGTAAGAGAAATGTATGTTTCGGCAGGCGCAGGGTTTGTGGTCGTTGTAACGGGAAATATCATGACTATGCCCG
>DPZM01000130.1:0-6386 GCA_003535955.1 Lachnospiraceae bacterium
GGAGACGCAAGAAACTGAAGAAGGGCATGGACTTTAACCAGTACAGTCTCGAAATGTCAAAGAAGGAGATTGAGGATCTTGTGAGAGAGTATCCGAAGTTCTCCAGAGAGATACTCGCAATAGTGGAAAGCTATGAATAGTATTCCTTGATTTCGATGCCAAAACATGATAGTATCTTTGCTTGGTTGGAACTTATTCGGATTTGATGCGTTTCTCGAAATCGTCAAGCATTTTGTTCACGCGGGGAGAAATCGAAACAAATTCGCAGCCGTATTGATACCGGCCGTTTCCTGCTGCCTGGCCGCGTATGATGCGCACATCGGTGATTATCTGCGGGAAGTCCCGGTCGAGCTCGATATTGGCTATAAAATGATAGCCGACGGGGAGTATTGATGAAGACAGAAATCCAAATCCCTTGGGAGATATATCGGTCACCTCGATGGGGGCTGATGTATCGGCAAGAGAGGTTGAATCCTCGGTATACAGATCGGATACCGAGAGCTTAACATCTATGGGAATTCTTTTTTCTCTGCGTTTTTCCTGCATTGTTGAACCTCGTTTGTTGTAGTATATATCAAATATTTAAACTAATCAAGTGGATAGGAAGGAAGGACAATGACAAACAGATATGTAAGCCCTTTATCTGAGAGATATGCAAGTGAGGAGATGCAGTATATCTTTTCACCCGATATGAAATTCAGAACATGGAGAAAGCTGTGGATAGCTCTTGCCGAAACGGAAAAAGAGCTGGGACTTAATATTACCCAGGAGCAGATAGATGAGCTTAAGGCCCACGCCGAGGATATAAATTACGATGTGGCAAGGGAGAGGGAGCGTGTTGTAAGACATGATGTGATGAGCCATGTATATGCTTACGGTGTTCAGTGTCCCAAAGCCAAGGGGATAATCCACCTCGGTGCCACATCTTGTTATGTGGGCGATAATACAGACATAATAGTTATGACCGAGGCTCTTAAGCTTGTCAGAAAGAAGCTCATAAACGTTATATCCGAATTATCGGAATTTGCCGATGAGTATAAGGCGCTTCCGACACTTGCATTTACACATTTTCAGCCGGCCCAGCCGACAACCGTAGGCAAGAGAGCCACCTTGTGGATGAATGAATTCATGCTCGATCTCGAAGACCTTGACCATGTCCTGTCTACAATGAAGCTTCTTGGCTCAAAGGGAACGACCGGGACTCAGGCCAGCTTCCTTGAACTGTTTGACGGAGATAATGAGAAGATAGATAAGATAGATCCCATGATCGCGGAGAAGATGGGATTTAAGGAATGCTATCCGGTATCAGGCCAGACCTATTCGCGCAAGGTGGATACAAGGGTTGCAAATGTTCTTGCGGGAATAGCCGCAAGTGCCCATAAGTTTTCAAATGATATAAGGCTCTTACAGCATCTTAAGGAGGTTGAGGAGCCTTTTGAGAAGAACCAGATAGGGTCATCCGCGATGGCTTACAAGAGAAATCCCATGAGAAGCGAGAGGATTGCATCCTTAAGCCGCTATGTGATGATAGATGCCCTTAATCCGGCAATAACCTCGGCAACCCAGTGGTTTGAGAGGACGCTGGATGATTCGGCCAACAAGAGGCTGTCAATACCCGAAGGCTTCCTTGCCATAGACGGTGTACTCGATCTTACGCTTAATGTTGTCGATGGGCTTGTTGTTAATGATAAGGTCATTGACAAACACTTAAGAAGCGAACTTCCCTTCATGGCAACCGAAAACATAATGATGGATGCTGTCAAGGCGGGCGGTGACCGGCAGGAGCTTCATGAAAGGATAAGAGAGCTGTCGATGGAAGCGGCTTCAAACGTTAAACAGAAGGGACTTGATAATAATCTTCTTGAGCTTATAGCGGGCGATCCTGCATTTAATATGTCTCTTGAAGAACTTGAGGAAACGATGGATCCCTCAAAATACGTGGGACGTGCGGTAAGACAGGTGGAGGTATACTTAAGGGATATAATAAAGCCCATGCTTGATGAGAATAAGGATCTACTGGGTATACAGGCTGATATAAAAGTGTGATTTTTACGAGGAGGATGAGAGATGGTCAGAGCGATAGTAGGTGCAAACTGGGGTGATGAAGGCAAGGGTAAGATGACGGATATGCTTGCTCAGGATGCGGATGTTGTTGTCCGCTTTCAGGGGGGCGCAAACGCAGGACATACGATAGTCAATAAGTATGGCAAGTTCGCCCTTCACACATTACCTTCCGGTGTATTTAATGATAATGTTACAAGTATAATAGGAAACGGGGTTGCCCTTAATATTCCCATTCTTTTTAATGAGATCAAAGATATTATGGCCAAGGGTGTTCCGGCGCCCAGGCTTCTTATTTCCGACAGGGCCCAGATGGTAATGCCCTATCATATTGATTTTGATACCTATGAGGAAGCCAGGCTTGCAGGCAAGTCCTTCGGTTCGACCAAGTCGGGTATCGCTCCCTTCTATTCCGATAAATATGCCAAGATAGGCTTTCAGGTCAGTGAGCTTTTCGGTGATGAGGAGGCTCTGAGGGAGAAGATAAGCAGGGTATGTACAATAAAGAACGTAATTTTAAGAGACCTGTATAACAAACCGGAGATAAATGAAGATGAACTGTATGATACCCTTATGGAGTATAAGAAGATGATAGAGCCTTATGTGTGTGATACCTCGCTCTACCTCTGGAACGCCATACAGGATGGTAAAAATATCCTTCTTGAAGGACAGCTTGGTTCCCTTAAGGATCCCGATCACGGTATCTATCCAATGGTAACATCTTCATCAACCCTTGCTGCTTACGGATGTGTCGGAGCCGGAATACCGCCTTATGAGATAAAGCAGATCATAACAGTATGTAAGGCTTATTCGTCGGCAGTCGGTGCGGGAGCTTTTGTATCCGAAATATTCGGTGATGAGGCTGACGAATTAAGAAGACGCGGCGGAGACGGCGGTGAATACGGCGCAACCACGGGACGCCCCAGGAGAATGGGATGGTTTGACTGTGTTGCCAGCAAGTACGGCTGCCGTATTCAGGGTACTACCGATGTGGCTTTTACCGTGCTTGACGTACTCGGATATCTTGACGAAATACCTGTCTGCACCGGTTATGAGATAGACGGCAAGGTTATAACGGATTTCCCGACCACTTCAATGCTGGAGAAGGCAAAACCGGTACTTACGGTACTTCCCGGCTGGAAGTGTGACATAAGAGGCATAAAGAAGTATGAGGAACTTCCGGAAAACTGCCGTAATTATATTGAGTTTATAGAGAAGGAGATAGGCTTCCCCATTACCATGGTAAGTAACGGTCCTTCGAGGGATGATATAATATACAGGTGATCAACAGGCTCTTAGATAAGCGGATAAGTGTGGACTGATTATGCTGTTAAGGGCACTTAATGATATGTGGACTGCGCTGAGAAGCTTCGACGATCAGGCGCTGACATTTGCTTTTTGGGCAGTCCTTGTATATATCGCGTATAAAGCATTAAAAAATCTGTTTAAAAGGCTTCGCGGTAAGGAATGTGAGAGGGCATGGCAGATGGTATTATCCATCTGTCTGTTTGGTGTTTTGTGTCTTTATCTGTCCTACCTCATATCACTTACCCTTTCGGGAAGGGATGCCGGCAGCAGGACCAATAAGGTTAATCTGGAGATATTCGGGACCTGGAGCCCGGGCGGATCGATATCCGCTCATGCCCTCGAGAACATTTTTCTTTTTATCCCTTTCGGTCTGCTGGTACCTCTCACCGGACGGTTCTTTAAAAGATGGTGGAATCTGGTGCTGATGGCTTTTCTGACGAGCCTTTTTATAGAAACGATGCAGCTTGCGACTGCCAGGGGTTTTTTTGAGATCGACGATATAATTCTTAATACATTCGGCGCCATGGTGGGATATGCTTTTTTCTGGAGATCATATCACAGTTATATCGCCTTTAAACATGAGTCAAACCTGCCGTTGAGCAAAAACGAGCAGAAGTTATCAAGGATCACTTTATTTGTGGTACAGCTCCTTCCGGTGATACTGTGTGTACTGCTTATTTTCGGCTTTGGGAGCGATGATGCCGATAAATCCGGAGAGTTGTCAAGGTTTGTGACAGAGAAGCTCCTGTATATATTCAATAAGGTTATGGGCCTTGAATGGACGGCAGAGAGGATACGCAATTCCGTTCCGGATTACGAAGGCTACGTAAGGACGGGTGCTCATTTTGCCGAATTCGGACTCTTTTCTTTTTTTACATTTGTTTTTCTTTACTGCCGGGGTATAAGGAACAGGATCTCTTCACTTATAACACTTTTGATTTCCGTATTCCTTGCGGTCCTTGATGAAATAAACCAGGGATTCAGGGACGGAAGGAGCAGATCGATCTCGGATGTGTTGATTGACTGCTTAGGGTCTTTGGTGATGCTGGCGATCATTAATGTTTTGTTTCTGCTTATAAGAAAGTACAGAAGGAAGCACCGGCATCAGGATAACTGAATTTTGTGGAGGAATTTTAAATTTATGGATCAGAGCAGGATCAGGAATTTTTGCATAATAGCACATATAGATCATGGTAAGTCTACTCTGGCAGACCGGATAATAGAGCGCACGGGACTCCTTACAAGCCGGGAGATGCAGGCCCAGGTCCTTGACAATATGGACCTTGAGAGGGAGCGCGGCATAACGATAAAGTCACAGGCAGTCCGTACGGTATATAAAGCCAAGGACGGAGAAGAATATATCTTAAACCTTATTGATACACCGGGACATGTTGACTTTAACTATGAGGTTTCAAGATCCCTTGCCGCCTGCGACGGAGCTGTCCTTGTTGTAGATGCCGCACAGGGCATAGAAGCCCAGACTCTGGCAAATGTATATCTTGCCCTGGATCATGATCTTGATGTGTTTCCGGTAATAAATAAAATAGACCTTCCGAGTGCCGACCCGGAGAGGGTGGTTAACGAGATAGAGGATGTTATCGGTATTGAAGCCCAGGATGCACCCAGGATATCGGCCAAAAACGGAATAGGGATAGATGAGGTGCTTGAACAGATAGTAAGCAAGATTCCTGCTCCGAAGGGAGAAGTAAAAAAGCCTCTTAAAGCACTGATCTTTGACTCGCTGTATGATTCCTATAAGGGAGCCATAGCTTTCGTCCGCCTGGTGGACGGCAGGGTGAGTAAGGGAACCCCCATAAAGATGATGGCAACGGGAGCAACGGCAGAGGTAGTTGAAGTAGGTTATTTCGGAGCGGGTCAGTTCATCCTCTGCGATGAGCTGAGTGCCGGCATGGTAGGCTATATTACCGCATCTATTAAGAACGTGAGGGATACTGCGGTCGGCGATACGATAACAAATGCCGATCATCCGTGTGAGGAAGCCCTTCCGGGTTATAAAAAGGTTCTGTCCATGGTTTACTGTGGGATGTATCCTGCGGACGGTGCCAAGTATCCGGATCTTCGGGATGCTCTTGAGAAGCTTCAGCTTAATGACGCGTCCCTTAATTATGAGCCTGAGACATCCGTAGCCCTCGGCTTCGGATTCAGGTGCGGATTTTTGGGCCTTCTCCACCTTGAGGTTGTTCAGGAGAGGCTCGAGCGTGAGTACAATCTTGATCTGGTCACTACAGCTCCGAGTGTTATATACAAGGTCCATAAGACGGACGGTGAGGTGATCGACCTGACCAATCCCACCAACCTTCCGGATCCTTCCGAAATAGATTATATGGAGGAACCTATAGTAAATGCCGAGATAATGGTGACCAGGGACTTTGTCGGCCCTATAATGGAGCTGTGCCAGGAGAGGCGGGGTAAGTATATCAGCATGGAATATATGGAGGAGACCAGGGCGCTCCTTAAATATGAACTTCCCTTAAATGAGATAATATATGACTTCTTTGATGCCTTAAAGTCACGCTCAAGAGGTTATGCTTCATTCGATTATGACATGAAGGGATACGAGAAGTCGGAGCTTGTGAAGCTTGATATACTGATCAATAAGGAAGAAGTGGATGCCTTATCCTTTATTGTTCATGCCGAGAGCGCTTATGAACGGGGCAGGAGAATGTGTGAGCGCCTTAAGGAAGAGATTCCCAGGCACCTCTTCGAGATACCGATCCAGGCTGCGATAGGAAGCAAGATAATAGCGCGTGAAACTGTTAAGGCCATGCGCAAGGATGTACTTGCGAAATGCTACGGTGGTGATATAACACGTAAGAAGAAGCTCCTTGAGAAGCAGAAGGAAGGCAAAAAACGCATGCGGCAGATAGGCAATGTAGAGATACCGCAGAAGGCCTTTATGAGCGTCCTTAAGCTGGATGAGGATAAATAAGACAAACAGTCATCTTTCGGGATGGCTGTTTTTTACGGTTATTTTTTTTGAAAATATGCCGATATAA
>DPZM01000130.1:6515-14132 GCA_003535955.1 Lachnospiraceae bacterium
GTCATAAGGAATCCGAAGCCTTATGGCAGATACACGGAGGTTTGGGATATGAAGATATTTAAGAGAAGGATTGCCGTAATACTTACGTTTTCGATGATTTTGGGACTGCTGCCGGTCACTGCTCTTCCGGTATATGGAGAAACTCCCGAGCTTATTGAGGAAGATGTCTTTGCCGGGGATACGGTTCCTAACGGGGAAAGTAATGAGCCTGAGCTCATTGCATCAGATGAGTTCACAGCAGACGGCATAGCTGATATTGTGAGCGAACGGTCCTTTGAAAATATCAGATGGAGGATTGACGGCTACGGATGTCTCTATGTATCGGGAACAAATGATTTCAAGACCAGCGAATCGGCTTATGCTCCCTGGTACTATAATAGATATGACATCAAATCCGCTGAAATAAATCTTACAAATTATACCCGGTGGCTGTCGAGGATGTTTGATGGCTGCTCGAATCTTGAGAAAGTTACATTTAAGAGCCTTGAGACGGGATCGGTGACTGACATAAGCAATATGTTCAGGGGATGCAGTTCCTTAAAGGTTATAGATGCTACCAAAATAAGTCCCAAAACCGATAACCTGATCACGAATATGAGCGGCCTTTTTGACGGCTGTTCTTCGCTTACCGAGATATATACGGTTGAATACAAGCCGGGCACCAATAACGTTATTGCAATGTTTGACACATCTTATTGTACGAACATGAGCAATATGTTCAGAGGCTGTTCTTCGCTTACCGGTCTTGACCTTAGCAAGTTCGATACGACGAAAGTAACAAACATGAACAATATGTTCAGCGGATGTAACTCCTTAACATACTTAGACCTCAGTAAATTCAATATGCTGAATACTGAATATGTCAGTGGCATGCTTGATTGCTCCAATCTCGTAAGCGTTAATTCACCGAAGTTCCCAACCAATTCAGGAAAGACGAATGTTGAGATAGATTTACCCGGTAACGGGTGGATGAGAACGGATTACAAGGTACCGGTAACAACTCTTAACGAAGATATGCCGGCGGGGACACTTGTCACCACAAACAATCCTTCGGAAGAAGATAAGATATATGCAAAAGGAAATATAAAAGAGAAGGTGTTCTGGACAATATATAAGGATGGAACACTGGTGGTAACGGGTAACGGAGAGATTCGAGATCCACTGACGGCTGATCCCCCCTGGCTTGAGCATAAGGATATGATAAGGAGGGCAGACATCGACCTTGCGGCAACATATGACCTGTCCAAAATGTTTCAGGGCTGCGCTTCCCTGTCGGTGGCCAATCTCTCAAGACTTAATACATCCGATGCGATCGACATGTCATATATGTTTGACGGATGTTCTTCCATGACGAGCGTGGATATTTCCGGATTTACAACTGCCAGAGTGACAGGGATGACCGGAATGTTTAAGGATTGTTCCGCACTTGTTTCGATAGATCTCTTCCACCTTGATACAACCAAGGTTACAGATATGTCTGAGATGTTTTCGGGATGTGCAAACCTTGAAGATATTGATTTTACTGGCGCCGATACGGGAAAGCTTAAGGGTAAACCCCGCCTGTTCGGTACACCTGAAGTCAGAAAAATGACGGATATGTTTAAGGGTTGCTCGTCCCTTAAGGAACTGGAGCTTAAAAAGTTTGATCTAAAAAAGGCTTCCGACGTAAGCGGAATGTTTGATGAGTGCGAAGCGCTTGAAAAGCTGTACTCACCGGCCAGCAGACAGATGCAGATCGTCCTTCCCAGATGTGATGCAACGCCGCTTGGAGTATGGAAGAATAATACAGATACCAAAAGATATAATACTATCCCGGAAAACACTCCGTCCGGAACACTTTTTACATTTGAAACCGAAAACGGCGAATATGAAAATATGAGGTGGTGGATAGACAGAGAGCATGTTCTTCATGTGGAGGGAACAGGCAACTTCTGCGATCCGAACGGTCAGGCCCCGTGGTCTGCTTATGTTAATGACATATGGACAGCCGATATTAACCTTACGGAATCGACAGATCTCTCCAGAATGTTTGACAGCTGCCATGCGCTGACTTCGATTACATGGAGAAACAACACGATGACCGATACATGTACAAACATGTTCGCAATGTTCCGCGGCTGTAAATCCTTAACGACTGTCGATCTTGGCGACTTTAACACCTTTCGTGTAACGGATATGTCGTATATGTTTGAAGGCTGTGAGCTTATGCAGACAATTCCCGTGGGAGGGTTCGACACATCGGCGGTCATTGACATGCAGGGTATGTTCAGAAACTGTACCGGAATTAAGGAGCTTGATATCAGTAACTTTGATATGTCATCGATATCCTTGGCATATCGTGTCGATAAAATGCTTGAAAATTGTACAGCGCTTGAAAGGGTACTTGCACCGGATAAACTTGCGGTTAAGCTGTTTCTGCCCTCGATCGAGAAAAAGGGGTGGCGGCTTAAGGAGGATGACAATATCCCGCCCGCAAGATTTGCCGCCATACCGGCAAAAACAGATAAGGGAACGGAATTCATAACAGCTGAAGATATTACGAAAATAACCTTATTTGAAGAAGACGGTACGACGGCCGTTAAGCCCTCTTATGATCTTGAACCCGGACAGACCCTTACTATAGTGGCTAAGATCGAGCCTGCTACAGCCGATCCGCTTGAAATAAAATGGGATACGGCAGATGCGGATATTGCTTTTGCAGCTCCGGACAGAAGCAGCATCAACAGTACTGCCGGTACGATAGAGGTTACCGTAACGGCCGGCGACAAGGCCGGTAATGCCCTGATGACAGCATCCTTTGGCGATGCAGAGCCGCAGATGTTCACGGTACGGGTTTCGAGTATGCTTAAGCTGACTCCGTCGCTGATCGATATAATATCCGGCGAATCCATTGAAAATGCGGTCACTGCTTCTGCTACGGATACGGGGTATGATATTTCGGACCTTGTCTGGGAGAGCGAATACCCCAAGGTGCTAAAAGTCACGCCGACCTCAACCGGTGCCTCCCTTGAGGCAAAAAGCGGAATAACGGCCAACAGAAAGATCAGGGTAACAGCTTCCACGCCTGATGGGAAATACAGTGATACATGTATTGTAACAATAGTTCCCGATCCCGACCCGGAACCTGATTGGGGCGACATAGAAGAACAGTACATAAAGGATATATTTGAGGATGATCTTACCCGGGTCCCGGCCGGATTGTGGTATCTTATGCCCGCCAATGAAGGCCTTGAAGAAGGAGAGGTTGAATACAGATTATATATGGGATCGGATGTCCTTGACTACAGCAGGACCTATACCGGCCTTAACATAACCTTCGATGAAGAGATAAGGGTCTATTATGGTGTGAGACGCCTGTGGAGAGGCCGTGATTACTCCATAGTATACAGGAACAACAGGTTTGCAGCAGAGGTCAATGACAGGAAGCCGCCTTACTTTATCATAAACGGAGAGGGAAGCTTCCAGAATTCGGCGGAATTTAAGTTTAATATACTGCCGGCTGATATAAATATTGCATCCCTTTATTCGGACCAGGTTGTTCCGATCGATACTAAGACAAAGATTGCGACCATCCAGCCTAACCTGCATCACGGTGGCAACAGGCTTGTTTCGAACAGGGATTATATCCTCACTTATTATAAAAACGGAATCGAAGAGGAAAACAGGATAGACACTCCCAAGAATTACCCGGCACAGGCAGGTGAAACCTATTACATTGATATACAGGGTAAGGATGGAAGCGATTTTACCGGAACCTGGAATGAGCCTATCAGGCTTGTGACAATAAGTCCTGCCGACAAGAGCGTTGTCAGGATGAGCAAGGTAAGGGTAAAGACCACGCAGTTACAGTGGTCTGAGGAACCGTACAGCTTAAGGAAGCTGTTTGACAATACCGATCCCGATAATGATCCCTTTGCAGTGACCTATGACGGATATGAACTTGTTTACGGAACCGATTTTACCGTTGATGATCTTGAACTGGCTGATTCCGGCCTGTATACGATCAAGCTGCACGGAACAGCAAATGTTTCATCGGGAGGTTACAGCTTTGTAGGTGAAAGGGATGTGAAACTGGAGATAAAGGGTATCTCCGCCAAAAAGATCAGCTTCGCGGCATTTACAAATCTCGTATACTATACCGGTGATGTCATAACCATGGAAGATCTGCATGAGGATGACAGTTCGGGCCTTGAAAAGGTCACCCTCTATACCTCTAAGGACGGAAGGCAGCAGTACCTGACGGAAGGGAAGGACTATGAGTATGAAATGACCAATTCGGGGGCAACAGGTAAATTCAATCTGGTAGTAAAGCTGAAAGGAGAGTACAACGGCGTTATAACGAAGACTATCAGGGTTTTGAGGTATGATATCTCGAAAGACAAAAAGAATATCCTTGATATAGATGTGGAAAATACAACTTTCTGCAGGGCGGGTGCCAAGCCGAATGTAAGAGTGTATTTTGACGGCAGACAGCTGACAGAGAATATTGACTATAAGCTCTCCTATAAGAACAATAATAATTTGGGAGATGAAAGCGACGGTTTCAGGGCTCCTCAGGTTGTTGTTGAAGGAATAGGCAATTTCTCGGGTAAGACAAGTGTAAAGTTTACCATCAGCAAGGCCAAGCTTGAGAATATCAGGCTTCTCCTCGAAGATAAGGATTATAAGGCCAAATTCTCCAAAAACTACTATAAATCAACACCGAGGCTTATGGATAACGGTGTGCTGGTTAAAATTGGTAAGGGAAAAGATCTGGAATTAATAGACAGGACTGCATATGTATACGGGTATGCCGACGGTGGGGTGATCCCCGAAAACATTACCGGAGGTATACCGGACGGTACGCTCATTGAAGTCAGTGTTCACATTACCGCCGGCGAAAAGAGCCCGTATGAAGCAGGATCCCTCACGGTTAAGGGGTATTACAGATTTATAAGCAAATATAAGAACCTGAAGAATGCCAAGATCCTGCTGACAACACCGACGGAAATGATCTGCTCGGATACGGAAGATGAGATCATGGATGCGCTTGAGAAAAACTTAAAGGTAACGATCAAGGACGAAAATAACAATGTTGTTAATCTGGTAAAGGACAGGGATTACGAGATATCATCCATATCAAATTACATGTATCCCGGTAAAGCGTCGATAACGATCAAGGGCCTGAACGATTACTCCGGTACTGTAAACTTCGAGTTTAAGATGTATCGTCGCAGGGAATAGACCGGATATAAAACTGATCTGTGTATATATGCAAATATTCTTTATGGTGCCGATCGGATTTATGTGATGGATAAGGGAAGGATACCAATGCTTTTTTTCCTTGACAAATGGTTAGAAGTATAGTAATCTATGATAGCTAACGACGATAGCAATGACTTTGGGAAAAGAAGTGCCAAGAGATAAGACGTTAAGCCGTGACATGGAAGCGATAAGATATCTGAAAGAAAAAGGATATAAAAGTTATAAAATATCTGAATACAGTCCGGGAGTTCTTCATGCCGGGGCGGCTGAAGATAATGGGTATCAAGTAAAAAGAGCCGAAAGGCTCTTTTTTAATTTCGTTAGCTATCGTTTTCCGGTTAGCGATAGCTAACCGGAATGCACAACCGATAACTATCAGGCAATGGAATGATAACAGGGTCAAAAGTTTAAGGCCACCGCTATTAACGAAAGGAGCATAAAACCGTCATGAATTGGATTTTGGGGATTTTACCATCCGTTATCGTAGGTGGAATACTTGCGATCATTGTAGTACTGATGATCATTGGCAAGATAAAAGAACGTAAACATGGAGGATGTGGCTGTGGGTGTCCGGGGTGTAACGGGCACTGCCCGCATTCTTCTGTTACCGACATAGAGCAAAAGGAGGCAAATTGATGAAACTGAGTGAGATGCGTGCAAGTACGAGGGGAAAGGTAAAAGGCTTGGGGAAGGACGATAGGTTCTTAAAAAGGATCACTTCAGTCGGACTTACGGAAGGAGCCGAATTTCAGATGATCAGGAATGATAAAAGAATGCCGGTTTTGGTGTATGCAAGGGAAACCCTTCTTGCCCTCAACAGGAAAGATTGTGAAAAGATTGAAGTGGAGGTGGGAGCATGAACCGTATAGCACTTTTGGGACAACCGAATTCAGGCAAATCAACTGTGTTCAATCAGCTGACCGGATCCAGACAGCACGTGGGGAACTGGCCTGGCAAGACGGTGGAAAAGAAGGACGGTACCTACAGTTATAAGGATGCAAAATACACGCTGATCGATCTTCCCGGAAGCTATGGATTGTCCGGTAATTCCGATGAAGAGATCATTACATACAAGGAGTCGCATTCCTTTGCCTGGACAGCAAAAACCGCCGGCTTTTATGTGGGGGCATCGCTTGTTTTATCATGCATTGTATATCATGTATCATCATTATTTTTGGGATAGATCATCGGCAAAAGGAGAGTAGAAGATGCAGAATGCGGTAGCCTTGGGAATTCTTGTTGTGATCCTGATATTGGCAGTATACGGGATAGTAAAACGAATACGATTCGGCTCATCATGCTGCGGCACAAAAGCAGAGCCTGAAAAAAGGATCAAGGTGCGGGATAAAAATAAAGCACATTATCCGTACAGCTATGTTTTGGGTATAGAGGGGATGCGTTGCAAAGGGTGCGCCCTTCGGATTGAGAATGCTTTTAATCAAACGGAGGGAAGATGGGCAAAAGCAGATGTTAAACGTAAAGAGGTGAAGCTGTTATCCAAACGGGACGAAACTAAAAAGGATCTTCAGGCTGTGATAGAAGGAGCAGGATATCGAATGGTTTCCGGCAATAATTTGCCAAAGGGTTAGCATGATTTTGATTTTTAAGGCATGATACGGACGCAGGAAATGGCTGGGAGCGAAGTGATAGTGTATAGGTGAAATGGGTTGCAGCAGAAGGATTCGGTGAATTGGGGAGTCAGTCATATGTCAAAAAAAGCATCAAATCAGGATACAGACCATGTAGGCGCAGTTGAACGGGATTCGGACGGGTTGTTCAGAAATGCAAAATTATATCTTAGTGAGATAGAAAATCGTTTTGTATTTGCACATAAGGATCAGGTGTGCAACAGCATGAAGAAGCAGAAACCCCATGATCCAAATGCTCCTTATGATGGATATGATGAGCGGGAGGATACGGAATACAATGCCAAAAACATTAAACTGGCGAAGGCAGTTCCTGTCCCGGATAAGATACAAAATGCATACAGATCCTCAAAGAATGTTTATGATGATGTTCTGACACAGGGGAGTTTCTTTAGCAGGCTGTATATCAGGTTCTTTTGGAGCGGGACGGATGACAATGAGATTGCAGGAAAACTCTTATCATATATTCCGGATGATTTTGCCGGAAGGCTCTTAGACGTTCCGGTGGGGACCGCCGTATTTACCGAAAAGAAATGGAAAAGCCTTTCAGGAGCTGAGATCACCTGTCTTGATTACAGTGAAGATATGCTTGAAAAGGCAAAAGAAAGACTATATGACTGCAGACATATTTCTTTTATTCAGGGCGATGTGGGAGCGCTTCCAATGGAATACGGAAGGTATGACATAGTCATGAGCATGAACGGATTTCATGCTTTTCCGGATAAGA
>DPZM01000104.1:0-343 GCA_003535955.1 Lachnospiraceae bacterium
GCTCTTATCAGCCTTGTCTGTATCCTTCTTTGGATAGTTGTCAGCAAAAACCCGGGCAGTATCTTCATTCTTTAACCCAACCTGCCCCGAGATCCTCATCTTGAGAATACTGTTCTCCGACCCGGTTTTTACCAAACCGTGACCGCCTGTCCCCCTATTCCATGGTACAGCATTCTCCGATGCCGTTCTGAACGTCCATCCATCGGCATATGCAGGCCGGGGCAAGCCAAACAAACATATAATGAATGATATTGTAAGAATAATTTTTTTTATAATTCTCATTACCGGATCTCAAATGATATCTGTTACACTCACAAGTCGTTTGATAACGCAAGCAGAATAA
>DPZM01000104.1:392-2881 GCA_003535955.1 Lachnospiraceae bacterium
AATAAAGAATACCATACTCTTTTTAGTTTTACAATTGTCAGTATATTTGATAAAGTGTAACTGTTCAGAACAGCACAAAAATTTTAAGGGGTACCACGAAGTGGTGGAGTCCTTATGACATTACCTGTTCTGAATAGTTACCGATCAAGAATATATTATACAGAAAGCGAGACAGATATGGCAGGCTCAACATTAGGCACCGGCTTCAGGATAACAACATGGGGAGAATCGCACGGCAAGGCTCTGGGAGTCGTTATTGACGGCTGTCCGGCAGGACTTAAGCTGTGCGGGGCGGATATTCAGGCCTTTCTTGACAGAAGGAAGCCCGGCCAATCCAAATACACAACAGCAAGGGCCGAGGGCGATGAGGTAGAGATCCTGTCCGGAGTCTTTGAGGGAATGACCACCGGAACTCCCATATCCCTTATCGTCTATAATAAAGACCAGCATTCATCCGACTACACGCAGATCGCTTCATGTTACAGGCCGGGACATGCCGATTATACCTTTGACGCAAAATACGGTTTCAGGGACTACCGTGGGGGCGGACGTTCATCCGGTCGTGAGACCATCGGCCGTGTCGCAGCGGGAGCCATTGCTTCCAAAATACTGAATTGTCTTAATATAAGCATCTTAAGCTACACATCATCGATCGGTAATATAGCAGTCGATCACTCCCGTTTCGATGAAGGACAGATAAACAAAAACCCTTTATATATGCCTGATGCGGATGCAGCTGCAAGGGCAGGTAAATATCTTGATAAACTACGTGAAGAAGGCAATTCATCGGGCGGTGTTGTCGAATGTATGATCAAGGGAATGCCTGCAGGTACGGGTGAACCTGTATTTGACAAGGCTGACGCCGAACTTGCGAAAGCAATAATGAGTATCGGTGCGGTCAAGGCAGTCGAGATAGGCGATGGTATTAAGGTCTCTTCTTCAACCGGACTTGATAATAATGACTTCTTTATGATGGACGGGGAAAAGATCGTCAAAAAAAGCAACCACTCGGGTGGGATACTCGGTGGTATGACCGATGGCAGTGACATTATACTCCGTGCCCACTTTAAACCCACGCCCTCTGTAAGTGCTTCTCAGGAGACAGTTAATAAGTCCGGAGAAGAAATAAGCATAAATATAAAAGGCCGCCACGATCCCATCATCGTACCACGCGCTGTGGTAGTTGTGGAATCCATGACAGCCATTACTCTTGTCGATCTTCTGATCCGAAACATGTCTTCAAAGATCGACAACCTGAAAAAATTATATTTATGATCTATGCTTCATCCGGTACCTTCATGATAACGATACCGTTGCCCTTGCCGACCTTAAGCTCCGGACCGTTCATGATAAGGGTATTGTGCTTAAGATCAACATTGAAGAAGGTCATGGTATCCGTCTCATGATTAAGGGATACAAGATGCTTATTATCGGGAAATACCGCTATATCCTTGGGATAATCACCACTTATCGGAAGCACGAACTTCTTGGTGAGAAGCCCGGTCTTTGCATCGATCTCAAAAGCTCCTACAGAATTATCTCCGGCATTTGAGCAGAACAGATACTTATAGTCAACGGAGAACTTCATCGCACAAGCTGCGGAATCACCGGCATGATAGTCGTTTATGGTCTTAACTGTCTGAAGCTTGTTGAAAACGGGATTATCCTTCTCCTCCTCATAGGAATACACATCTATCGTATTGTTCAGTTCATGTATGATATAACAGAACTTACCATCCTTACGGAACTTGATATATTTTGGAGCAGATTCCTGATCGCTCCTTACAACATCCGCAAGCTTAAGCTTCCCGGTTGCTGTATCGAGCCTGTATATCTTCACATGATCAAGTCCAAGGTCGCAGGCACACAGATAATGATTATCCCTGGTCATCTTAACGCAGCTCACATGCGGCCTGAAATTGCGCTCAGCTATACTGCCGATCCCCTTATGAAAGATTTCATCGGTAATGGCCCCGATCGAACCGTCTTCATTTATCTTAAGGACCGTTATCTTCCCGTCATGGTATCCCGCGACAAAAAGATATGAATCGGTATAATCGGTGGAAACATAGCAGCCGCGCATCCCGTTTATGGATGCCTTGTTTACAGGCTCAAGCTTCCCATCCCTGATTATCCTGAAGGCCTCAACCCCCATGTCGGTTATGGAATAGATAAAACGTCCGTTGTGGGATATTGTAAGATACGATGAATTGGTAATTGAAACATGCTCCCTTTCGGTAAGCCTTCCCTCTTTTACATCGGCATCGTATATCCTTATTCCCCAGTCATTTTCGCTTGTATATGTTGAAACGTAAGCAACATATTTATCCTTCTTCATTTTTACCTCAGCTCTCCCATCTCCATTGCCAGGTCTTCGTGGAATTCCTCCTCATCCTCTTTCCCGGATGAAGTATTGCCGTTGTAACTTCCTATTGTGACACCGTTCTTTACAGGTGCCAGGAAAATACCTACTATGATCCCGAAGAAGA
>DPZM01000283.1 GCA_003535955.1 Lachnospiraceae bacterium
CGTAGTCGGTGGTGGGTAGTTCATGAAAATTCACTATGGCTTATTCCCGGTGTTTGCTATAATATATAAAATCCTCAGGTTGATCCGGGTATATTTTAACATTCAGGAGAAGATAAATTATGACTGCAGCACCTCTGAGAACATATGATTTTGACGAAGTCAGGATAAGTGACGGGTTCTTTCATAACAGGATGGAACTCAACAGGGCCTATCTTCGTGAATTGGATGACACCTGTTTATTACAGAATTATTATTTCGAAGCAGGCATTATCATTCCGGGGATGATGACGGTCAGTGAGCCCGAACAGGCTAACCTTCACTGGGGTTGGGAAGCTCCCACATGCCAGCTCAGGGGACACTTTCTGGGCCATTATATGTCTGCCGCCGCTGCTGTTGCCGCGAATGAAAAAGATGAGCTCCTTGGGGCCAAACTGCGTCATATAGTAAGCGAACTCAGAAGATGCCAGCTTGCGAACGGAGGCAAATGGGCAGGTCCCATACCCGAGAAATATTTTGAGATAATGACAACCGGTGTCTATATCTGGTCGCCGCAGTACACGATCCATAAGCTCCTCATGGGCCTTCTTGATACCTATAAGTACACAGGCAACAAGGAAGCGCTTATCATACTATCCGGTATGGCCGACTGGTTTACCGACTGGACCGCGGATATGAAGACGAGAAGCCCCGGGACCATATTTAACGGTGAGCAGGCAGGGATGCTTGAGCTCTGGGCTGACGCATATCTTGTAACCGGAGAGGATAAGTACCGGCTCCTTGCGGATACCTATAAGGATCAGGGTATATTCAAGCGTATCCTGAACGGAGAAGATGCCCTTACGGATGAACACGCTAATGCAAGCATCCCTATTATCCAGGGTGCCGCGAAGATGTATGAAATGACCGGCGATGAGGATTACAGGAGGATAGTTGAGCTCTTTTGGGAGCAGGCCGTCACCAACCGGGGCATGTATGCGACAACAGGCGCCAATGCCGGAGAGTTCTGGATCCCGCCTCATAAGCTCGGTGAATACAGGGGCGACCGCGGACAGGAATTCTGTACCGTATACAATATGGTCAGAGTAGCAGTGTATCTTCTGTCATGGACAGGCGACAGTGAATATTCCGACTATATCGAAAAATGCATTTATAACGGCTTCCTCGCCCAGCAGTCCGGGGAGACCGGGATGCCCACGTATTTCCTCCCAATGACTACGGGTTCCAGGAAGAAATGGGCATCAAAGAGGAATGATTTCTGGTGCTGTCAGGGAACAATGATCCAGTCGGCAACAAGGTATCCTAAGATGATATATTCAGCCGATGATAACAGTCACACACTGTATGTGCACCAGTATATTCCGTCTGAACTTACAGGCAGGCTCGGCGATACCGATATAAGAATAGTACAGTCACTTGCAATGAGCGGACGTGAAGTACAGTCACTGTTTGAAGAACATGCCGTGAGTGAGAAATCAAGATGGAAGATGCGCTTTACGGTAACAGAAGGGAATGACTTTGCATTGTCATTAAGGATACCCGAATGGGTGTCGGGACAGCCCGTGATCACCGTCAATGATAAGGAGATACCCTTCGGTTCATTAAAGGTTGACAGAGGCTATGTGGTCATGGAGGGAATGAAGGCAGGGGATGAGATCGGCCTCCTCCTTCCCGATGCCGTGAAGGCCGAAAGACTGCCCGATGCAGAAGAACTTGCCGCATTTGTTGACGGACCTGTCGTACTTGCGGGACTTACCCGGGATGTTGATACGATAAAGGGTGATTTTGACAGGCCTGATGAATTCTTATCTAAGAATACGGAGCATGTTTACGATTCATTCATCTGGCTCCAGAATAACTACGTGACCCGGCATCAGCCTAAGAATATAAGGCTGAGGAGACAGGGGACGGTTCTCTGTCTCCTATTAGTCAATTCATTTGAGATCAAAAATGCATTAGTCAATTCGTTTGAGATAAGGGAGGCAGAGAACCGTCCCCTGTCTCCTACTTAATGATTTATTTACATTATCATCTGTTCCTCCGGCAGCAAGCGATAAATCCTCATCATCAAGTTCCGTGCCGAAAAACATCTCTCTTAAAATATTTTTATGCTCATCATTACGAAATACCGCGCTATGTATAATAACACCGATTTTCTCAATCTCTGTTATATCCATATCATTTACCACCGTTATTTTTCACGCTTCTAAATAATATCCAACTAAGGTCCCGCATATGAAACGGTTTTTTTACATTTTTTTTAGCATCAGCATCACGTATCCTATGCCGCTTTCTCCGAAATAAAACGAAGGATCCTCGCTGTTATGAAAAGAAGGTTTTCTTGTAAGATAAGTGCCGTATTTCTCTTTGCCGGCTATGATACCCGCGATCAACTGTTTCGCGACCGCAAGAGAATGCGTATCGTGGGTCTTTTTGTAATAAAGTATTCTCCGTCCGGCCTCTCCTGCCCTGCCACCTGCTACAACATCGGTTTTCAGCGCGGAAGGATCCGTCTCCCAAGCATCATCGGGCGGATCAAAGATCGCTTCTTCGAGCTCATTTCCGGCACCTATATCCCCGTCAAGCACTCTCTTTACAAGATACAGTCTCTCAACCCCCTGAACCTGCATGTCCTCATATTGACGATCAGAGTTCTCAAGCTCTCTCTTAAAGCCCTCTATGTAAGCCGATATCTCATTCCTGCATATATCAAGCAGCATCTTAGCCTGACGTATAGATACCTCTTCTTTTAGGCCTTCGGCACACATGATATATTTTCTGAGGAAAAGTGCCAATCCCGCGTATCCACTCTCTATGAAGGGCAGACCGGGTGTCCTTAAAAGCGTCTTGTTTCCACCACACCACAGATGCCTTCCATGGGGCGTCGTGATCATGAGGCTTTCGATATCCGAGACGATGCGCCCGGTCTCAATGAGCAGTCTATTCCCTGAGAGCAGAGTCTCCGTCTCTTCCTCCGATATGATCCTTCCCATTTCCAAAACCCTGTCGGCCTCAGGTCTCTTCTCCCACCATGCATATGATACAAAAGGCTGTCTCAGGCTTGTCTCTATGAGCTTTACCTCAAACTCCAGCTCGTCTTCACACATCGAAGTAAGACGTTTATTCGCATTCTCAAGTGCCGTTGTGGAAACGCAGTTTCTTATGAGCGGCGCATCATGAATATCACCATACAGATCCTTCCCGTCAAGTCTCAACTGATAAAATGGGAAATCTGCCTCAAGAAGCCCCGCTTTCTCCCATTCCATGAGTATGTCCATCTCTTGAATACCGCTCTTTCTAAAGCGGTTTCCAAGCCTTGAAAGGATCTCCTCCTGCTTTTGCGTACTTTCAAGTGCCTCTTTCCTTATAAGCTCATGAAGCATCCTGTCATAATATACAGTAGGTCTTAAGACATATCGGAACACAATATCAGCATGTTCATTAAGGAGACTCATAAGCTCTTCTTTTATGGACAATATACGCCTATATCCCTCTTTAAATCCGGCGATCAGCTCACCTTCATATCCGATGATCGGGATCTGACAGCCGTTAAGCACCGGGAGACAGTCTGTGTTGTTATATCCCACATATAAAGTGCTTGACTGCAGATTCCCCACCTGATTGGACGGCAGTACTACCGTGCTGTACACACTGAAAGTCAGGTCATCATCTTTGGGAATCCAAAAAGATGCGGGATAAATAAGGCGTTTTGACATCATTGGGACGAGCATGGTCTCCATGTCTATGACCACAGGATAACTTCCCTTTGCTATTATATTGCCTCCATGCATATCAGAGCTTCCGAGAGCGTGAAACAGCGCCAGAAGTATCCCGAGGTTTTTATAGAACCGTCCGGCCTCTTCCTTAGTTTCCACCTCTTCAGGCTCCACGGGTGAGGCGTAGGAATATCCATCCCTGCATATAAGGTGCGGAGCCTTTGTCACATCTGAAAACCATCTGTCGGCAATATTACAAAAGAGGCGGTCCATATCGCTGACACGGGGCTTGTAATAAAACACGCCCCTGTCTGTTCCGATCCTTAAGACGCATCTTCCGTGGGCATGAAAATCCGCACCATCGTGCCCCACGGACGTGACCCTGAAATCAAACCTGCCATCAAAAAATGCTCCTGCTATATCGGCAGCATCAGTCTTAAGACGGTTTATCGTCTCTTCCCGGAAATCTGATACATTCTTCCTGATCCGCTCTGAAAACACGTCCAAAAGAGGGGGAAAGGCATCCCCCTCAGCATACTGTCCTATGTACTCAAGCCGCTCTTTTTCAAGCCGACTGAAGAACTCATAAAGTCCGTCCATACATTTTACGTTTCTCTCATCGTCCGACCTTTTATCCTGAGCGATTTCCTTCTTATTCTGTTTGCCCTATTCCTTATCTTAGGGTATATACCCGGAAAATCTCCTATTAAAAAACCTCTCAAGGCAACGCCCGCTGGAAACACCTATACCAAATCCTCCCGCCGCTTCCTCAAGCTCATCATCGGAAAGCTCTCCGTCAACCTCTTCCTCGTTTCCAAGTGTTTCTATTATCTGCTTTATCTCATCTACCGTAAGATCGACACCCTTATCCTCAAGTTCCTTTTTAACATCCTCAAGTTCCTTTAGCGAAGCAAGCTTTTCAGCGAAGGCCTTGTCAGCCATTACCTCTTCCATCTGTGCCTGTAGAACTTCAATTTCTTCCTTTGTCCTCATATTTGTACCCTTTCTTTGAATTAATTAGACCCTCTTTTGCCACATGATCCGATGATCCCCCGGCAGCAAGCGATAAATCCTCTTCATCAAGTTCCGTGCCGAATAACATATCTCTTAGAATATTTTTATGGGAGACAGGGGACGGTTCTCTGTCTCCCTGTCTCCTACTTGATCACTATCCTGTCCTCGCCATAGATATCCGCATATTCTTCTCCGATAACGCCATTAAGGTCTTCCTTTATATAGTCGATCAGGACCTGATTATCGAGCTTTGTGCTGTCCTCTATGACCTTCGCATCATCAAACACGGTATATCCATCACCATGCTCAAACAAAATATAATTGGTTGCTGTAAGTGTATATAACTTCTGAGGATCTATCGGTTCTTCCCCGATCATTACGTTCTTTACTCTTCTGTCACCGCTCACACCGGCAAACATCCCGTTTTCATCCTTAGTACAGGTTGAGTCTATGCTGCTGTCAATCTCGTACGTTAATCCCGATACCTGCAGAAATCCACCGTTTTCACCCGGAACCTCGGCCGCACCCCATTCAAGCGCGTCAAGTATATCCTGTCCCGTAACCTCAACTATACTCATCATGTTACCGTAAGGATGTACCTTCAGTATGTTTCCGTAGGTAATATCTCCCTTGTCGATATTGACTCTTACAGAACCGCCGTTCGCTATTGCCACATCCGCACCCATCCTCATGCGGTAAGCATCGGCCACGAGATCTCCCAGATTGGTCTCACAACGACGGACCATACGGATGGGATCACCGTTAGCATTCTTTTCTTCAGGATCATATATCGAAAGATCAACATCCGATCTTGCCACAACTTCATCAAGAATTTGGGCAAGATCAGCCTTTTTAGCATCAACACTGTCTTTGACATCATTCTTAATGGATAATAGGTCGGGAGCTGCGATTTTATTGGGCCAGCTGAAGCTCCCGGTGTCTTCGATCTCTCCCTCCGCATCTATAAGGCTGTAGCCTATATGGGACATCTTGGTACCCACAGCCACACGGATGACCTCTTCACCGTCTTTATTCTTCATTTTAACGATATCGGTATCATGGCTGTGACCGTCAAAAAATACATCGATACCATTTGTGTGCGAGATCACATCCGCATATGTCCAGGGTTCACATTCCGCCTCATTTCCAAGATGAGCCATGATATAGATAAGATCCGCTCCTTCACTTCTCGCATCATCAACCGACTTTTGTACCTGGTCATACAGCTTCTTTCCCGACTCATCCGCCATAAAGTCATACACATATTCACCGGACTCATCCATAAAATATCTCGGTGTCGAGGTACTTATGGTTTCGGGAGTTGTTACACCTATAAATCCGATCTTAATACCATTAACCTCCTTGATCAGATAAGGAGCAAAAACCGGATCTCCCTTATGATTAAAATTACAGCTTATGTATGGAAAATCCGCCTTTTCGGTCAGTTCAAGAAACCTGTCCATACCATAGTCGAATTCGTGATTTCCGGGTATCGCGATATCATATCCCACTGTGTTCATAAGTTCTATGATGGCTTCACCCTTGGTAAAGGCGCCCATGGCCTCACCCTGTATGGCATCTCCGTCATCAATCAGGATAACTTCATATCCCTGTGATTCAAGTGTGTTCATGATCCGGCTTAAGCCAGCAAACCCGAAGCCCTGATCCACACCGCAGTGTACATCCGAGGTACAGAGGATGTAGGTCTCACCGTTCTTCGCGGCTTCTTCTGTCTCCCCGGTTTCCTCTTCCTGCCCGGAATTCTCCGCGCTTTCCTTTTGTGACGCTGAATTTGACGGCTGCTTGATCTCAATATTACAGCCCGCGAGTCCAAGCGCAACTGAAATAGACACGATCATTGCAAAGAGTCTTTTTTTCATGGTTTCATCTCCTTATGATAAATAATCATTTACAGTACCTAAAGTGATTGTCCGGTTTTGAAGATAATATGAAAGTAGCAGATCAGAATTGCCGATATCACAGCGTTCCCGATCTGCCGGCTCTTTCTCTCCTCTCAGACGTATACGTCAGGATTGATCCGTTGGTTAGGATCAAAAGTGCGGACCATATGATACCTTTGAATGGTTTAGCTTCATTTCATTTATAAAATATCCGACGTGCTACTATGTCCCACCTTTGAAACAAATATACCACGAATCGCGGTACAAAACAATCATACATCGGAATTTCCGGGTCCCTCCATGCAGATGCATTCATGCCGAAGCCACTCAAACCCGCGAGAGATGAATTCCTCGTTGGGTTCGTCGGTGATCGAACGGTCGTCCCCGCTGCTGATTACAGCATCAAAGGTATTATCCTCAAAGGGTAAACAGGTCGAGAAACCATGCATCACCCAGACGTTCGCAATCTTCTCCCGCCAGGTCCTGTCCCGCAGATATTCGCGCATGCTGTCGCTCGGATCGCTGGCATCCAAAAAGTCGTATAATACACACTCAAAACAATTATGTCAGGTTCATTCCCAGTTTGGTTAGACACAACAATTTGATTTTTTAGGTATGCACCTTGTAGATTTTATACAGTCCACAGTTGCCAAAACTTTTTTTGCTTATACGTATTATCCTGCGTTTTCGGAGTCACCCATTTTCACCGCCTTTCCTCCATATAAACAGCACGGAACACCTTTGCAGGCTTACCAAAGCTTATTCATGCTCTCCTCTAACAGAAATGCTATCTCAAACGGATCAGCGTCCATGCTCTTGGTGATCATCTCATCAAAAGCTTTTATTACCCCTGATATCTTAACGGCCAGTCCGGAAAGCACATCCGCCCTGTCAGGTCCTGAACCGGCAGCGTCCTTTGTATAGCTCTCAATATAGTTTTCCAGCCGCCCGCCTATATAACGATCCCCTTCGATTCCAAGAAACAGCTTCTCCATTTCCGGATCGTATTTTCCGAACGCGGCATAGATCCCTACCGCATCAGCCACCAGCTCATCCCACACGGCATCCTTTTTTTCCGGGAACAGCCTCCGGCAGACAAAATGAGTGCATTCGTGATATTTCCTGATCCGGTCGGAAAGCGCTGTCCATTCATCCGCCTCTAATCCGAGCCTCTTGGCAGAGACCGCATTGTAAGGGCCGGCAGAAAGGGCGATGACAGAATCAAGGTAATTCCTTTTATCCGATGTGAACCGCTTAAACTCCGCGCTCCAATCAGGGAAAAGGTTTCCCTTGTCAGCTTCGGCTTTTAAAAACTCCTTCTTATGCGCCTTTATTTTCGTCCAGTTGATCACGCCATCGATCATGGACGCCCCCTGTGTATCCGGTATGTCCACTGCCTCGCACCGGTTGGCCATGATCTGAAGAAAGGTCACAAAATCCCTCCGCTTATTCAGCGTGACGCACAGTACGCGCCCGGCCGGCGTATCCAGATATTCAAGCTTATCCTTTTCGTCCATGCAAAAATGAGACAGGCTCTTCTCGCTGACATCCCGCCCTCTTTTTACAATATCGTCATAACTCGCCTGCCCTTCCCCGCCCGGGCATAGATAAAGCTGCTTAAATTCCCCGGCCAGGCTTTCGATCACCTGCCGTCCATATAATGAAGCTTCCATATTCACGATATATTCAGGTACTGCGCAATACCTGTCATGTTGATAGTTTCCATCACCCTGTCATTGACTCCGATGGTATTTATAGTTCCCTTGCCGTTCATATCACGCGCCATCTCAAGAAGCACGCGAAGCCCCGAAGAAACAATAAAATCCAGCCCGGTCAAGTCAAGCGTAAGCTCCGTGATCCCGGGCGTTTCGCTCATGGTTTCCCGGTATTTCTTCCCAAACTCAGTCGCGGCGGGCGTATTCATCTCGCCGCTTACTATAAAGGTCAGTTTGTTTCCATCGATCTCTTTTTGGATTGTCATCTTTACTCCTTTCTGATTGTAAGACATACTATGTTTTTACCGTCCCTGTACTCATAAGAAACGCTGTCCATCAGCTTTTTTGTCATAAATATCCCAAGCCCGCCGATCCGGCGTTCCTCCAAGGGAACATGTACATCCGGATCTTCTCTTGCAAAAGGATCAAAGGGCTTCCCCCTGTCCTCAAGCGTCAGCAGGATATTTCCGCCCTGCGTCTCAAGGTTTACCGAAAGCGGCCTCCCATATGGTGCCTCCTCTGCCTGTGGATATGCATAGCTCGCCACATTCATAAACATTTCATCAAAGGCAACCGTCAGCTTATACCGGGACTCCTTCGAGCAGCCAAGCTCTTTCAGGCATTCTGCAAGCCACTGCATTGCCTCTTCATATACTTTTTCCGTTGCTTCAAATATTTTCTTCATTTCCGTGATATGTCAGCATCAGCATCGTAAGATCATCAAACTGATCCGCAGAGCCCCTGAATCCTCTGATCTCATCATCTATTGCCTTAAGGCTTTCGGAATCGCTCCGATCCTGTGAAACCTCTTTTACAAAGGCGGAAAGCTCTGTTTTTTCCCCGAAGAAATCCCCCGCCTCGTTCCTTGCCTCCGTGACCCCGTCAGTATACAGGAAGATCCTGTCCCCCGGCTGCAGCTTTATCTTTGTGTCCTTGTAATTATATTTATTCCAGCCCGCAAGTACCAGATTTACAGGATCATCTCTCAGAAAAGCGCTGCTGCCGTCCGCCCTTATGATAACCGGCGGGGTATGGCCGGCATTAACATAACGCAGCTCTCCTGTCGGCAGGTCAAGCAGCCCCAAAAAACAGGTAACGAACAGCTCTCCCCTGCAGTTCTCAAAAAGCACATTGCTTGTATGTCCCATCGTTGATTCAACGGAGCCCGTCATGATCAGATTGTCCTTTAAAAGGGTCTTGGCCAGCACCATGAACAGGGCGGCAGGGATTCCCTTGCCCGAGACATCCCCCACCACGAAGGCAACGAGCTCCTGATCAAGCATATAATAATCATAAAAGTCACCGCCGACCTCTTTCGCCATGGTCATTGATGCCGCAAGCTCAAACCTCCCCCTGACCAATGTCCCCTTCATGGCTTTCGGAAGCATCTGCGACTGTATCGCGGATGCAAAACTGAGTTCCGCGCCTATCCGCTCCTTCTCAGCTATAAGGTCTGTAAGCTCCTTAATATTCCGTTCCGTATCCTCTTCCATCTTCTTAAACGAGGAGGCAAGGGTGGATATTTCTCTGATATTGCTGATGTTATCAAGCTCGCCGGACCTGATCGCACAGTTATCCCCGGAGAACCGCCCTGCCTCCTCAACGATCTTTTTGACAGGCGTGACAAACTCCCTGTGGATATAAAAATAGTCCAACAATGAGACAAACACCAGCACGCCCAGGGTAAACGCGAGAACATAGCTAACATACATACGTACGCTGTGTACAAGCTCATCCATCGGGCGCTGCGCACAGAGGATGGCCCGCACGCTCCCGTCAGACCCCGGCACGGGAACTAAGGATGTGATATAAAGCTCTTCTCCATCCATAGAGCCTGTCTCTTCCACACTCCCGCGTTTCAGGCCGTTCTCATAGATATCCCTGTAAATCCTCCGATATTCCTCGTCTGTTATATCCTCTTCATACCCGATCGGCCAGGCCTCATATCCGCTGCCCTCAAGAACAGCATCGAACACAGCCCTGTACCGTCCGTAATCGGAGGTATCCACATCGATCACATACAGGAGCGTAACATTCTGAACCTGACAGAGCTTGTCAAGATACGCGGCCGTCAGATGATAATCGTCGCTTTCTCCGTTGCACTCAAGCCATGCGTCGATCCTGTCCCCGTCAATCAGGGTCACTGCCGTTTCCGCCGTCCGAAATGCGTTATCACTGTATTCCTTTTTCAGCGATGTCCTGAACCCTATGTACCCGATCTGACTCACACATGCGCAAAACACACACAATAGTAAAACGTTTCCGAAAATTGCTCTGAAGGTCAGACCGCTCAGGATATGCTTCCACCAGCTCGTTTTTTTGTTCTCCATATTCGTTCCGATCCGGCCCGCTTTGGGGACCGGAAAATTTCCTTCTTATGACATCTGCCTCACTGCCAGATCATAGAAGAATCCCTTCTTCTCCATCAGCGAGTCGTAATTCCCTTCCTCGATGATCCGCCCGCCGTCCATCACTATGATGCGGTCGCAGCGTCTGACCGTGCTTAAGCGGTGTGCGATCACGAACTTCGTAGCCTTGATCTTTTCAAGCGTCTCCACGACCATATTCTGGGTCACGTTATCAAGCGCGCTGGTCGCTTCATCAAGGAAGATCAGCTTCGGCTTTCCGACAAGGGCACGGGCGATAAGTATCCTCTGGGCCTGCCCGCCGGAGATCGTCCCCGCTCCCTCCGATACTATGGTATGCAGCCCCATAGGCATCGCCGCTATGTCATCCTTAAGCCCCACCTCATCTATCACCTCATCGACCCGCTCTCTTTTCACAAGCGGGGCGGTGATAGTGATATTGTCATAGATGCTTCCCGCGATCAGCCCGCCGTCCTGCAGCACTACGCCGAACTTTTTGCGCAGCTCCCTCTTGTCCATTTCATCGATATCCCTGTTGTCATAGAATATCTTTCCTGTACCGGGCTTCTCAAAGCCTAAGAGTAGCTTAAGGAGCGTTGACTTTCCGCATCCCGAGGGTCCCACGACCGCCACGTACTCTCCCGGCTTGACGCGGAGGTTGACATCGTTTAACACACTGCTCTCCCCTTCGTTGTAGGCAAAGGTCACATGCGACATCTCCACCTCCCCGCTCAGGTCGCCCGGAAGCCCTGCATCCTCCGAGTTCTCCGGAAGGGTATCAAGGATCGGCTTGACATACTCATAGATGGGCTTTACCATGTTCACAATAAGGAAGCTCTGCACCAGCGCAAAAACTGCGCCTGAAAAGGAACCGAAGGCCGATGTGAAGCCTGAGAATTCACCGAGGGACATGGTTAAGCTCTTTCGGATCATCATATAATAGAAGATCAGCGTAAATACAGTCGGGGCTCCGCCGGCAACCGTTCCGACCAGGTTTGTTGTGCGCTCCTTCTTCGCGTTAATGCTCTGCGAACGGGTGAAGCGTCCAAGGTATTTTAATATCGCCCGGTTTTCGGAGGCTGATATCCTGATCTTTTCAATTCCGGAAAGCAGCTGGAATATCAGCGAATTCGCCTCAATATCCTGCTCCCTCTTTTCCTTTTCAAGCTTTGTCTGCTTTGCGCCCAGCCACATAAGTATAAGCGCCATCACGGCAAGCAGGATAAGAGCGGTCCACGACATTTTCTTTGAGTACTTGAACATCCTGAAAAGATAGATAAATGAGAAAAGCATAGTCAGCGCCGTCTGGGTGATATTGTCAGCGAGCACCTGGTAAATAGCCGCAATACCCATGACCCGCTCTCCCAGGGAGGCCGCATCATATTCCCGAAGGAAGCTCTCCGGAAGGTTAAAGAGGCGGTCGAGCGCCGCATTCTGCACCGCGTATTCCATCGAATTCATAGAGCGGAACATAGCAAGGTTTTTTACGATGGTGAAGGTGATATTGCCGAGGGAACAGGAAAGTATCACTGCGCCCAAGGCAAAAAGCCCCTTGGTATCTCCTAAAGGGATATAGCGGTCATAAACCTTCTCATTTAAGAACGGCTCCAAAAGCCCCACCAGTGTCCCCAAAAGCGCAAGGAATATGAGCCTTGCGATATCCGACTTATAGACCTTCTTTATCCCGAATTTTACAAGATCGGCCGCTCCGATCTTCTTTTGCGGAAAAGGCCGGTAAAACACATAGCCCTTTGCGGTGAGCTTTTTCGCAAAGGAAGCGTCAAGCTTATGGCTTTCCCCGGTATCCGTATCATAATAGACATAGCTCTTAGGACCGTTCGGGATACACGGCACCGGAAGATTATTCTCTTCGATAAAGGCAAGGAGCGGTCCGCTGTCCTTCTTATACCAGTCGCCCGCAAGCACGACCTCCCTCACCGTAAAATGCGATATGCGGGAAATATCCAAAAGGCTGAATCGGGAGCCGCAGGCCTCACGGATCCGGTCTAAGGAAGCGATCTCGATATGCTCCTTCCGGCAAAGAAGAGCGGCGGCATTATACAGGGAATTCTTTACCGGCACATACTCCCTTTCTCCTTCGCTGCCCCTGCGGAAGATATTGTAGATCAGGGCCGCCGACTGCTTAAGTGTTGCCTTGTCCTCCTCTTCAGTCGCGTAAATATATCCCTCTTCCCGTATGTTCTGGAGGTTATAGCGCTCGATCAGCTCTTCTTCAAAGTCCTCGGCGGATAATAATCTTAAACCGATCTTTTCGGCAAAGGCCATGATCTGCTCCTTGCCTGTCTCTTCCTCAAGTACTTTAAGCTCCGCATGGTCAAGGGCAACGAACATGAGGCGCCATGAGCCGAGGATCTCAGAATCATAGCACAGCGATGGAAGCACCTCGCCCTCCTCCGCTTCCCGAAGGAACATGCGTCGTCCGTGAACCGGCTCGTTTTCACCTGCCACTTCCTTAAGCGGCAGGATATAGACAAGGATATGCCCTTTCTCCGCACGGTAGGAAATGCCGGGATTTTCGGTAATATAATATTTTCCGCCGTTAAGAATTATTGTTTCCATCTCACATAGTCTGAATTAAACGTTGATAGTGACCCGGGAGCTCGCGGAGCTCCTCATGCGTTCCCCTCTGCACGATCTTTCCGTGCTCCATGACAATGATCTCGTCACAGTCCCTTATAGCGGACAAACGGTGCGCAACGATGATGCAGGTGCAGCCCCTGCGTTTGATATTGTTGATGATCTGCTTCTCCACGATCGGATCAAGGGCGCTTGTCGCCTCGTCCATGATCAGGATGCCGGGGTTGGTGACCAGGGCTCTTGCGATCTCAAGCCTCTGCCTCTGCCCGCCGGAAAGATTGCGTCCTCCCTCTGACAGCTTATAGTTATAGGCGCCCGGCTTGCCCGTAATCACATCGTGTATGCAGGCGTCCTTGCATGCCTGTATTATATCCTGCTCCGGTATGAACCGGTTCCACATGGTCAGGTTGTCGCGGATCGTTCCCGAAAAGATAGTGATCTTCTGGCTCACAGTGGAAACGCTCGAGGCGAATACCTCCTTCGGGATCTGTTCCACCGGTACTCTGTCAAAAAGGATCTGTCCGTCCCAGGGAAGGTACAGTCCCGAGCATATCTTGCTCATGGTGGACTTGCCGCAGCCGGAGGCTCCGACAAAGGCAATGGAACTCCCACAGGGAAGATCAAAGGAAAAGTCGGAGATAAGCGGTTCCTCCAGACGGCTGTATCCAAAGGAAATGTTCTCAAGACGTATGTTACCTATTAACTTCTCCGTTAACGCAGCCTTCTCCGCCTCGGTAAACTTCTTGTCCTTCTCGTAGCGCATAATGTCGTCCACCCTGGACATGTCGGCCTTCGCGGACTGGATCTTCTGTATAAAGCCCGCCAGCTCAGTGACCGGCTGCGTGAAAGAAGACAGCAGCTGGGTAAAGGCCGTCAGCATGCCGGCAGTCATGTTCCCCCGAATGACCATGAAGCCGCCTACAATAAGGACGATGATGTTCGTAAGGTTATTGGATACCTGCGGGATGGCGTTCAGAACTTCCTGCCTGAAGCCAAGACTCTGTTCGGAGATCCCGATCTTCGCGTAATACCCTAACAGACGTTCGAGGTAGGTGTTTTCCGTTCCTGACGCCTTTAACGTGCTCGTGATGGAAAGCCCTGAAAACAGGGTCCCCATGAACTTTCCGTTGTCGATCTGGTTCTTCATCGTAAGATCCCCTATGGCGTCGGAGCTCCTTTTCATAATGAGAAGATTCAGGATCACAAGCGCGCAGCCGATCGCCGCAAGCGGTATGCTGTAAAACAGCATAAGGATCAAAAAGAACGACGCGACAAAGGTATTCAGCACCGTCTGAGCCAGATCGCTGGTCAGAAAGATTGAGATATTGTTATTGTTCTCGACCCTCTTGGAAAGGTCTCCCGGGGAGCGCTGGTCAAAGAAATTGATCGGCAGCCTGAACAGGTGGTTTAAAAACTTATTTCCTGAAAGCAATGTCAGCTTGTTCTGGAGCCTCTGCAGAAGAATGCCCCTGTAATAGGTAAAACCTGCCTGATACAGGATGGTTATTCCCATTACCGCAAGGAGCGTCGTCACCCAGTCCTTGTTTCCCCCGATCAGTATATCGTCGATAAATACCTGGGAATATACGGGCATCAGCATTCCCGGAACGACCAGGAAAAGCCCCGTCACAACCAGCGACAGGAGGGCCGGCCCTTCTCCCTTTACGCGCTCCTTTATGAGGCCCGTCAATCTGTTCTCCTTAGGGGACTTCGTGAAGGCGTCTGTCACGCCGAAGGCCATCGCCACGCCGGTAAAGCATCTGTCCATGTCCTCATAGGTGAGCTTCCTGCGCCCCTTTGCCGGGTCGTTGATATAATAATCATTCCCCTTCACGCCCTCAAAGACCACGAAATGGTTGAAGTTCCAGTGGATGATGCAGGGAACGGGGAGCTTAAGGAGGCCCTCGACATCCTTCCGAAACCCATGAGCCTCAAGCCCCAGGTTCCTTGCCGCCCTCATGATGTTCTTCGCGTTGCTCCCGTCACGGGACACCCCTGTTTCGATCCTGACCTGCTCAAGCGGCATGAACTTCCCAAAGTAAGCAAGCACCATTGTAAGACTCGCCGCCCCGCATTCGGTGTTCTCCATCTGGAAGATCGTCGGTGTCTTGACATATCCCCCGGGTTTTCTGTCGTATGCTTTTCCGGCTTCCATCAGGATTTATCCTCCTGCACCTTTACCGTCAGCTTATCCTTAAGGTACGGGATCAGCATGGTGATCGGTGCCTTCTTCTCTGTGACTATATCAGCTGTTACAGGTGTGCCGGGGGAAAGCTCTACTGTGGCTCCTTTCCTTCCGGACCATTCGTATCCGCTTACCGTATTGTCATCTCTCTTAAGTGAGCACTGCACCTGCATAACGGGACCTGCGCTCGTAAAGGACTGGACAAGCGATTCATCACCCAGCATATTCTTCATCTCATCCATGCTTGTAACATAATCACCCACCCTGTTCACAAAAGCGTTTATATGGCCGTATTCCTGCTTATTCACTGTGCTCGGATAAACCTTTACCTCCATACCTGCCTTGATGTTCTTGCCTTTCGCCGCCGGCACATACAATATGGCGGACATGGGATCATAATCGCTATCAGCCTTATTATCCACTGCATCCGACATATGTATCGTTATAGTCCCGTCATCATCCTGCGTGACACGTGGCTGCCCGTAGCTCTCCTCAACTATCCGGCATACCGTGCTTCCCGCCATTACCGCATTCCCAAGGGCAACATTTATGCCCAAGATATATCCGCTCGTGACTGCCTTCAGTTCTGTCTTATCAAGCTGTTCCGTAAGTTGCTGTATCTCATTGTCTATATTCGTAAGCACCGCACCCTTGGCGGAATCGAACTGCGCCTCAAGTGCCGAATACTTCGCGGCCACACCTGCTTCCTCCGATGACGTCTGCACAGTAAGCTGGGACACTGCTTCCTCAGTGCTCCTTAAGTTTGACAGTGCTGTATTATACTCATTCAGTGCGAGGTTATAATCATCTGAGAGCTGTTTGTCAAAGGTATTCTTATGTATCTCCGTGTTCTCCTTGTTAAGATAGGCAAAGGCAGAATTATAATAATTGTTCTGGGCATCATTAAGCTTGCCCTCCCATTCGTAATAAGCCCTTTCGTATGCGTCCTTCTGGCTGTATATGGTGTCCCTTTGGGAGGACAGCTGGTATATCTCCTCCTGTATCGCATCATAACTGGCCTGATATGAAAGATCTCCCTGGTTAAGCGCATTCCTCTGCTGTTCAAGGCGCCCTATCTTATCATTAAGGTAGTTAAGGGTATCGTTGTTCTGCGCATTGAATGCAGACAGCTGGTTCTTCGCGCTCTCATAATAGGATTTGGCACTGCTTAAGTCCGTCTGTGCGTTCTGGAATACGAGCTGTTCGGGAGTGGTACTGTCCGTGCTCATATATCCGTAGAATTTACTCCTCGCATTCTGCATCCTCGTCTGAGCCTTGTTAGCCTTGGCCTGAAGCTCCTCAAGCTGTTGTTTCCGCAAAGCAAGCATCTCTTCATCGGCAGTAAGGGTTGTATCAAGAGTCAGGATCTGTGATTTTATATCAAGAAGGTTCTTGTTATCAGCATTCGCCTTATCGTCCTCAGAGTCGATGGTTACGGCTTCGACCTCACTCCTTCTTGTCCGTGCCTCATCAAGTTTCTTACTGATATCCTTATCCGACAGCCTCGCAATGACATCGCCCTCGTTGACCTTATCCCCGTCATTTACCAGGATTTCATTGATTATGCCGTTATTCTCGCTGTAAACCAGATGTATGCCGTCCCCTGTCATATAAATGCCGTTTGCACTGACATAGATCGGGATCCGGCCGAAGATCGACCAGATAAGGGCAGTCAGAAGGATCGCTCCCATCCCGATCATGGAGAGCCAGAAGCTCGGCGGCGTGATCACAATGACCTCATCCAGCTGATCAGGCGAGGATATTTTATCTAATACTGATTTTCGAAATATTTCACTCATACTGTTCCCTGTCCGTTTCGTTTTTGTATAATAATATGCTTGAGGCTTCAGTACACCTCTTGCAAAAGCTCCAGGATCTCCTCCTGCGGCGCGTTCTCCGCTTTCATGGCCTTCATTGTCCTTACCACGATATCCCGCACAGCCGGATAGGCGCATTCTCTGCCGGCGATCCTGCAGCCTTCGCAGTCAAAACAATTTACCCTTTCAAATTTCCGATGCATGATATTCTCAATGTCTGAAACATCCTCATTGACACGATCCGCAACATCCTCGCTGAATAATGCCCTGACAAGCTCCATGGACTGCTCGGCTTCAAAACCGTCCTTCCTGCATTCGGATAATTTCACCATGGCCTTATAGTACAGCCTGTCATAAGCCTCTTTTCTTCCGCAGCGGTAAGCTCGGGAAAATGGTCGAAGGATCTGCGGACCATCCTCGTGGTCACGATCGCTTTGGCCTTCATCTGCCCCGGCATATAGATCTCCGAAAATCCCGGCACCACGATAAACACACAGGGAAATCCTAAGAATGAGCAGCTCCTGACTAACGGATGGCAGTTCTCTTCCCTCAGCAGCGACAACAGCCCCCGCAGAAATTCGCGATTGCTGTTCTTCCCGCAAGCTACAATATTTTCCCATTTCGTCCACGGACGGTATTCCCACATGGGCCAATCCGTAAAAAGCTTCGCCGGATAAGTACCGACTCCGATCTTATCCTTATTTGTCAGATTGTGATATTGTTTCGATTGCTCCAATGTCCCTGCGCGGGCGCTGTTTGCAAAGCCCTCAAGATTCCTTCCCTGCAGGGCTTCCGTGAGCGGACGGCTGTCCTTGTATTTTGTATAATCACTCATTGTGCCATTCCTTTGTTATCAATGCCGGTCAGAAGCGATCATTCCTTCTCCCCGCCCCTCATTGACAGAACATAATCCGTAAGCGTTTTGAAATTGCCATATCCTCTCTCAATGCAGACTCTCGCCTCATCAGGTAACTGTATTTTCGCGATTTCCAAAAGCCTTGCCGACTTTTTGTTCATTCTATTTCGATGTATAAAGGAAAGCTCCTGCCATTCTTCAATATATTTCTCTGGCGCATTCAGGCTCTCCAGCACGCTTTCAGACAGCCTGCTCAGCTCAGGCGCCATCTCCTGCGGCAGATGAATATTAGGTTCGCCCTCATGCCTGTATGCGCAGCCGGCGTAGGCAACGGAGGCCCCCATGAATTGAAGCATTTTTTTTATGTCATTTACCGTCTCGCTCCCATGATTAGTTGATGTCGTAACAAGCACCGCCGCGGTCTTTCCCGCAAATTCAAACCGATGTGCATAGTAGGCGATCCGGTCTATAAGGCTCTTCGCAAACCCTGACATTGTCCCCATATAAACAGGCGAACAGAAAAATATCACATCGGCACAGATCAGCTTTTCCTTAATTTTCGGCATATCATCCACACTGTCGAGCGGGCAGCTCCCCTTTTTAAAGCAGCTGTTGCAGGATCTGCAGAAGCTCAGATTCACCGTATCCGCCGTGATACACTCATATTCAACGGTTTCACCTGCTTGGGCGGCGCGCTCTTTAAGCCTGTCTGCCGCCATATCCGAAAACCTTGCGGTAGCGCCGTCCCTGCCCGCGCAGGAACAGACGATTGAAAATACACGAATCATGCTCGTCACCTCACCACATTTTTATAAGCTCTTCAAGAAGCTTATCCTGATCCACGTTTTCTTCCTTCATTGCCCGCGCAACCTTTACAAGGATCTCTCTTGTATCGGGATAGGTGCAATCAGTCCCTGCAAGCGGACAGGCTTTGCAGTCATAGCAATGAAGCTTCGGGAATTTCCTCTTAAGCACGGTGGACAGATCGGACGTATCCTTTTCAATGATTTCCGCGATTTCTTCCGTGGTAAAGCCTTTTACGGCCTGAAGCGCCATATCGTGCTCCGCGCCCTGGCCGCGAAGCTTCAGGTATCGGCACATTGCCCGATAGTAGAGCTTCTCCTTTTCATCTTCTGCAAGCTGTGCCATACTGTCAAAGAAATGCCGGGAGACCTCATATTTACCATGCTTTAACGCGATAAACGCGGCAACCTTAAAGGAGTTGAATGTGTCGGAAAGCTGTCTGCCCGTCAAAAATGCTATCTGATTCTCCAGTATGCTGTATTCCTTAAATCTTATGAATTTAAGGATGCGCTGCTCTTCCTCATCACTAAGGTCGGGAAAACCATCCCAGGAGATCACGACAGGAAGCAGGGTTTTTATTTCTCTGTGCGCCATCTTGCCCCCGGGGAAAATATCGCTGAAATACGGAACTATGATAAAGCAGGACGGAAATCCCAGGAAGGAGGTGTCACGAAACATCGGGTGCAGGCCCTCCGCTTTCAGTACCCGTACCATTTCAGCCAGAAAGCCCTTGTTGTCAAGCCCTTCCCAGCGTGTCCACGGCTTATGCTCCCATGCAGGCTTACCTCCGAACATGGTATAGGGATAAATGCCGTTGCCTAATTTGCACACATTGGGGATATTGATATATCCCGCTGATTCCTCGATCGTACCAAGATTGCAGGAATTAGCAAAAAGTTCCGTATTTCTGCCCTGCAGGGCTTCGGTAAGCGTCCGTTCCATTGCCACCGCAAAGGAAGGGTGCGCCTTGATGCTTCTCTCTCAAATATTTCCGACAATCCCTGCACCATAGCTTCATCAAGGGTATTGCCTGCCGCCATGCCGTTGGAGCCTGCAAATCTCGCCACCACTCTAAACGGTATGTATCTTATGATGCCGCTTACGGGATCCGCAAAGGGAACGCAGGGAAGGGTATCATCCTCTATTCCGTAAGCTTCGCAAAAGAGCTTAAGAAAATCCGTCCTTGAGCTGTCATCAATCTCCAATGCGGAAAAAACAAATTCGGTAAAAGGATCGGGAGATGCGGCAATTTCCTCGACGCTTATCATTTTTTCATCGGGGAAATTGTAAAAGCCCGTATCATTTTTCAAAGCATCACGCTCGTCACGCAGGGCAATCAGATTGTTGTTCAATCTCTCCATAAGCTCCGCATACCCGCTTGCGGTGGAATAGA
>DPZM01000159.1:0-6478 GCA_003535955.1 Lachnospiraceae bacterium
GTAATAAAGATGATGTATATCGTGAGGAGTTCATAAGAAGGCTTGCGGACTCACCGGCGCTATATAAGGAATTCATGTATTATCTTGACAATCAGGACTTCTTGTGTGAAATGAACATAGAAGGGATCACGATACCGGATATTCTTGTATGGCAGGTCGATAAGTTTAAGGCAGGGATCGATGAAGGCCGGTTTGAGCTTAAGTACAATGCGGATGCCATGCTTCTTGCAGCCTTCAACACCATGTATGACGTAGAACGCGATCCCGCTCCATATCTTGAGAACTTCCGCACAGTCACGGGAAGCGATTATGAGGATAAAATTAAAGGATACTGATGTGATAATTTCCGATTAAGACATTTTTATGAGTGAGCCGGAGTAAATTTCGGACGGTCCGTCCAAAATATTACGACGGGGAGCGGACTTGCGACTTGTATCATACAATATTTTGTGCTACACTAAGCAGGAATCCACGAAATGTGGAAAGAGGGTAGTCTTCATGTACGTAGCACTGTTTTTTTTATGGATAATCTTTAACGGAAGGTTAACACCGGAAGTGGCCGTTATAGGGCTTATCATTTCGGCTGTGATCTTCTTTTTTATGTGTAAATTTATGGATTACAGCATACGTAAGGAGAAGGCTCTGTATATGCTTATTCCCTGGCTCATAAGGTATTTACTGATCCTATTGACTGAAATAGTCAAGGCCAATGTGGTAACGGCCGCCTTCGTCCTTAATCCCAAGATCGAGGTGGAACCGAGGATAGTGACTTTCAAACCGGATATAAGGTCCGGTTTTCTTAAGGCGGTTCTTGCCAATTCCATAACCCTGACGCCGGGAACCATAACCATTAATATTGAGGACGGTGAATATACGGTTCATTGTCTTGACCTTGATCTGGCCACGGATATCGGAGAGTCGGTGTTTGTCAGGGAGATATGCAAGGCCCAGAAGATATTGGATAAAGCTTGAAGACACGGGGACGGTTCTACTGTCTTCATGTATTTGCTAAACAGAAAGAATCAGACTGTGGATAAGAAATGAAGACAGTAGAACCGTCCCCGTGTCTTCATAAGGAGAAGATATGGTAAGCGCTCTTTTGATCGGAATAATGCTTGTATATGCGGTACTGGTCGTCCTGGTACTTATAAGGGCGGTGGCAGGGCCCAAGGTGGCCGACAGGCTTATGGCTATCAACATGGTAGGTACCATAGGTATCTTCCTTATGGCTGTTGTTGCCGTTAAGCTGGGCGAGGACTATCTTCTGGATATAAGTATCATATACGCGATGATAAGCTTCATTTCGGTAGTGATCCTGACCAAGGTTTATATGGGGGTTCATGATTATAATGTCTTAAGCAGGTTCAAGAAGGACAGGGAAGCGAGGAAGGAGCTTAAGAACCGTCCTCTGGCCGATGAGGATGAGCTTGACAGGCTTCTTCGTGAAATGGAGAAATGATATGGAATGGGTTCGGTTTTGTGTGGCTGCGATATGCCTTATAGCTGCAGCCTTTATGGAGAGTGTAGCGGTATACGGCGTCTACAAGTTTAAATTCTGCATGAACAGGATGCATGCGGCCGCGATAGGTGATACCCTGGGACTTCTTCTCGGAGCCCTGGGCCTTATGATGCTTAAGGGATTTTCATGGTTTTCGCTTAAGATGCTTATTGTTGTGATCTTCTTGTGGATGACTTCATCCGTTTCATCACACGTTATCATGAGGATGGAGTATTCCATAGACGAGGAATCGGTTAAGGAGGAGACAGGCGGGAAATGAAGCTCTTTATAATAATACTGGCCCTCTTTTTGATAGTGTGTGCCATAGCAACCTGTCTTCACAGGACATTGCTTACTTCGATAATCATATTTATGGCTTATTCGACGATAATGAGTATCATCTGGGCATTGCTTGAATCGCCCGACCTTGCCATAACCGAGGCAGCAGTGGGAGCGGGTGTCACTTCGATACTCTTCTTCGTAACGCTCAAGAAGATAAGGGCCGTTGAAACCACCGAGATCCGGGCCGGAAGCGCGGAAGAGTCGGCGGCGATGGCTGAAGGCATAGGGGCTGAGAATGAGTAGGAAACGCAAGGACTATAAGTCTACCTTTTACAGCAGAATAGAAGACTTTGTGAACGGTAAGGAGGAATTCCTTCTCTACAGGCCAACGGGCACGACCGAGGCCAAGAAGCTTGAAACATTGGAGGAGGAACTTACCGAGGCGGCTGACCTTCTTGAGAAGAGGGAGGCAAGGCAGAAGATGCAGGACAATACAGAGCCTCTGGATTTCCTGAAACGATTCCACAGGCTTTACGGGATCATTGCAGTCATGGTGTGCACAACCATGATGGTCATGCTGATGGTCACGGTCTCCTGGCTTCCCAAGTTTGGTGAGCCGGAAAACCCCGCAAATAATGAAGTCATTGCAAGATATATAGAGAAGGGGCAGGAGGAAACGGGAGCGGTTAACATCGTGACCGGTCTTATCCTGAATTACAGGGGATTCGATACCATGGGAGAGACCCATGTCCTTTTTATTGCGGCAAGCTGTGTAATGATACTTCTCCTTATAGCCGAAGGGGAGGAGAAGAAGTCAAGCTATGCCTTCGACCGGTATCTTGAACCCAAGAACGATATCATAATCCAGAAGGTTGCGGCCTTTCTTGTCCCGGTTGTGTTTGTCTTCGGTATTTACGTTATCTTAAACGGTCATCTGTCTCCGGGCGGGGGCTTTTCGGGCGGTGCCATACTGGGAGCCGGTCTTATAATGTATGTTTCGGCCTTCGGCTTTAAGAAGACACAGAGGTTTATGAACGAGCATGTGTATAAGATAGCCAAGGTGAGCGCCCTGTGTTTCTATGTGTGCTGCCTTTCCTATTATTTCTATATGGGCGCCCACGGATATGACAATCATATACCCCTTGGGACACCCGGCAATATCATAAGTTCCGGCCTTATCCTCTTTATCAATATATTTGTGGGGACCGAGGTTGCATGTACCATGTATGCCTTCTACGCCCTTTTCAGGAAGGGGGGACTGTGATGCTTGGACCCAATTTCTTCCACAACATTTATTCGGTGGTAGCGGTCGTTCTTTTTTCGGTCGGTTTTACCACCTTGATGCTGCACAGGAACATGATCAAGAAGATCATCGGATTCAATATAATGGATACGGCCGTTTATTTATTTCTTGCCAGCAAGGGCTATATAGAGGGGCGCAAGGCTCCGATAATCGTAAATAACGTGATGAGTACGGACGCATATATAAACCCCATTCCCGCAGGCCTTGTGCTTACGGGTATCGTGGTGTCGGTATCCGTTACGGCTCTGATGCTTTCGATAACCATAAGGCTGTATGAACGCTATCATACCCTTGATATTGACGAGATATCCTTAAGGTCCAAGAAGGATACCCCCGGACGCAATAAGTATAAGATAGATCTTGAAGGGGAGGAAAACGAATGACTTTTATAGAAAACTTCGTCCCCTTTTCAATTATATTGTGTATGGGAGCAGGCATCATAAGCTCGGCGCTTAAGGGCAGGACTTCAAGGAAGTTTTCGATCATTATCCTGTCTGTCGTGCTTATCTTAAGCTGCTTCGTTCTGGGATATACGGTATATCTGGGACATGCCTTCGTATATGTTATGGGCAAGTTCCCGGCTCCCTGGGGCAATGAGCTTCGTGCCGGCTGTCTGGAAGGTCTCATGGCTGTATTTTTCTCCGTTATCATGCTTTTGTCGGTCGTAGGAGGTATCCGCGGTCAGAATGATGATATCAGGGAGGATAAGATGAACCTCTATTTCATCATGATAGACCTCATGATGGCATCTCTCCTTGCGCTTGTCTATACCAATGACCTTTTTACCGCCTACGTATTTGTCGAGATAAACACAATGGCGGCCTGCGCCCTTATAATGATAAGGGATAACGGTCACACCCTTGTTGCGGCGACCAAATACATGATCATGAGCCTTCTTGGTTCCGGTCTTCTCCTTATAGGCATCAGTATGCTCTATACGATAACCGGCCAGCTCCTCATGCCCAATATCCATGAGGCGGTGGTAAGGCTTAACGAGACGGGGGAGTACGCCATTCCCCTGACGGTCGTCATCGGTCTCATGAGCGTTGCCCTTGCAATCAAGAGCGCACTGTATCCCTTCCACAGCTGGCTGCCGGAAGCCTACGGCTATTCCACGGCATCATCGTCAGCGATATTGTCATCACTTGTAAGTAAGGGATATATCTTTCTTCTTATCAAGATATTTTACAGGGTTATAGGTATGGATGTAATGGTGGGACATAAGATCACCAACATCCTCTTTGTCTTCGGTATAATAGGTATGATAATGGGATCGGTAACGGCCATAAGACAGACTGATGTCCGCCATCTGATCGCCTATTCCTCGATAGCCCAGATAGGCTATATCTATATGGGTATGGGCCTTGGCTCCAATGCGGGAATGGTGGCAGCGATCTTCCACATCATGTCCCACGGGGCGACCAAGTCAATGCTTTTCATTGCCCAGAGGGGACTGGTTGAGGTATCTTCGGGTTCCAAAGACTTTTCGGACCTTAAGGGGTCGGGCTTCCGTAATCACCTTGCCGGACTTGCTTTCGCCGTGGGCGCCTTTTCCATGGTGGGTGTTCCCCTGCTGGCGGGATTTACAAGTAAGGTTTATTTCGCCGAGGCTGCCATTACGGCAGTAAGGGTTAAGATGTGGATCGCCATGATAACCCTGGCGATATCCACCATACTTAATGCGGTGTACTTTATCAGGGCAGTCATATCGGTGTATACGCCCAGGAACATGGATTATAGGGACCCTTCCTACAAGCCGTCAACTTATATGGCTTTCGCCCTTATATGCTTTATAATATTCAATTTCTTCTTAGGGATACTGTCTTATCCCATAGCCAATACGATAGAGACGGGACTTAAGGTGTTTGACTGATGGACATTTATCTGCTTAAGGACATACCCATACTGATAAGGACCGATACGATGGGACTCTTTTTCCTCATACTTACGGTTTTTACATGGGTAATGAACCTTATCTTTTCAATCGAATACATGAAGAAGGAGAGGCACAGGCTGCGCTACTACATTTTCTTCACCCTTACCATGCTGTCCATGGTCGGGATATGTATATCCGGCAACCTGATAACCATGTATGTCTTCTATGAGTTTATGTCACTTTTGTCTTTTCCGCTTGTCCTGCACGAGCAGACGGCGGAGGCGATAGCGGCGGGGAAGAAGTATATCTTCTACTCAATGGGAGGCGCCTTTATGGGCCTTGTGGGTTTCTTCTTTATATACAGGTACGGTACCACACTTACCTTCACCCCCGGCGGTGTGATCAATCCCGGACTTATAGAGGGTCATGAGACGGCGCTGTATCTGGTTACGCTGTTTGTTATCATAGGCTTTGGCTCCAAGGCAGGAATGTTCCCCCTGCACGGATGGCTGCCTACGGCTCATCCCGTGGCTCCGTCACCGGCTTCAGCTTACCTGTCGGGAAACATCACAAAAATGGGACTCTTCGTGATAGTCCGCTACATATATTACCTCATTGGCCCATCATACCTGAAGGGAACGTGGGTTCAATATGCCTTTATCGGCCTTACACTTGTTACCATAGTTATGGGATCCATGATGGCTTATAAGGAGGGACTGTTTAAAAAGAGACTGGCTTATTCCACCGTGAGCCAGGTAAGCTACGCCCTGCTCGGCATTGCCTTTATGACAAAGTGGGCACTTGTGGGAGCCCTGCTGCATGTGGTATTTCATTCGCTTGTTAAGAATACCCTGTTCGAGGTGGCCGGTGCAGTCATACACAAGACAGGCTTTAAGAACGTTAAGGATTATAAGGATCTGGCCCGCAAGATGCCGGTCACCATGTGGTGTTATACACTTGTATCACTGACGCTTGTGGGCGTACCCCCGACGAGTGCCTTTTTAAGCAAGTGGTATCTTGCGCAGGGAGCACTTGAAGCTTCCATTCCGGTGCTGTCGTGGCTTGCTCCCGTATGCCTTATAATAAGTGCCCTGCTGACGGCAGGATACCTTCTGTCAATAACGCTGAAGGCCTTTTTCCCGGGGGATGAGTATGATTATCCCTGTCTTGAGAAAAAGGAACCTAACCTGTATATGCTGATACCGATACTCATCATGACCGTATGTGCGGTGGCAATGGGAATTTGGGCAGGCCTTATTACAAATATAGTGAGCGGTATTGTAAACGACCTTCTGTAGATGACGTCATTTTTATGACGATAATTTCACAAGGAGTATGTTGTGAATAAAATATTGATACTTTTTCCCATAATTTTTCCACTGCTTACAGGAGCACTGCTTCCGGTCTTTAAGTTTAAGAGCAGGAAGAGCAGGAATGTCTATACGGAAGCGGTCACGGTCATTAATTCCGCCTTTGTGTGGGTAATGCTCCTCAATGCGCCTGAGGGAACCTTCAGGGC
>DPZM01000159.1:6668-9331 GCA_003535955.1 Lachnospiraceae bacterium
GTTTTCTTCGCGTTTTATGTAATGACCTATGGTATCACTATGGGTATAGCCATGGCAGCCAATCTCATGACCCTTTATATGTTTTATGAGATGCTTACCCTTGTGACTCTGCCCCTTGTAATGGCCGGGATGAGCAGGGAAGCGATAATGGCAGGACGCAAGTATATCCTTTATTCCATGGGAGGCGCGGCCTTTGCCTTTATCGGGTTCATCTTTATCTTCACATACGGAACAAGCATGGACTTTATTCCGGGAGGAGTCCTTGCAGGTGCGGACATAGTGGGTAAGGAGAGGATACTTCGCGCGGTCTATGTACTTGCGGTGCTTGGTTTCGGCGTCAAGGCAGCCATTTTTCCCTTTCACGGCTGGCTGCCGTCCGCGTCCATCGCACCCACTCCGGTTACGGCTCTTCTTCATGCGGTTGCGGTTGTTAAGGCGGGCGCCTTCGCGATAATAAGGATCACTTACTACAGCTTCGGGACAGGCTTTCTTAAGGGTACGCCGGCCCAGTATATAGTCATGACATTTGCCATGGTGACCATCATATACGGATCTGCCAGGGCAGTTAAGGAACCGCACTTTAAAAGAAGGCTGGCCTACTCGACGGTTTCAAACCTTTCATATATCGTATTCGGGGCATCGCTTATGACGCCGCTTGGCTTATCGGCGTCCCTTAGCCATATGGTATATCATGCAGTGATCAAGATATCCCTCTTCTTCTGCGCCGGTGCGGTATTGATAAGGACCCGCCGCGAATACGTACGTGAACTTGACGGGCTTGGAAGGAAGATGCCTGTAACCTTTGCGACCTTTACCATAGGAGCCATATCCCTTATCGGCGTGCCGCCTTTTCCCGGTTTCATAAGCAAGTGGAACCTGTGCACCGCGGCTATGGCAGAAGGGTCCGCCTTTGCGCTCTGCGGTATTGCCGTTTTACTTATATCGGCGCTCCTTACCGCCATATACATGCTGGTTCCGGTGATAAGGGCTTACTTCCCGCCGATTGATTTTGACCCTAAAACCGTAAGGGATTACAGGGATCCCGGTTATAAAATGTGCCTGCCCTTTATGGTTTTTTCTCTCGGAATATTCGTCCTGTCATTCACATCACCTTGGGTGATGAGGGTATTTGACAGGATATCTTCTTTGATGTAGATCTGATACTTCGGTTTTTTGATTTTTTACAGAGGTGGAATATGCTTCTTGCGCTTTGTCTGGGCCCGATGGCGGCCGGAATAATCGCATACTGTATAGGCCGTAAGAACAAGACGGCCAGGGACTTGTTCGCAGATGCAATAACTGTCCTTGAAACGGGACTGTTATTATATCTGTCATTAAAGACCCTTAACGGTGCTCCTGTAAGCTTCGCCGCCAGGGACCTGTGCGGTCTTGGCCTGACACTTAAGCTTGACGGTTTCAGGGTCATCTATGGTCTTGTAGCCGCTCTTATGTGGACCTGCACCACGGTATTCTCCCGTGAATATATGGCCCATTACCCAAGGACCAACAGATACTACATGTTCTTTCTTGCGACCATGGGGGCTACGGTGGGCGTTTTCCTGTCGGCCGACCTCTTTACGACATTTCTTTTCTTCGAAATAATGTCCTTTACTTCGTACACATGGGTAGCTCATGACGAGACAAAAGAATCACTCAGAGCGGCCGAAACATACCTGGCCGTTGCGGTCATAGGCGGTATGGTGCTGCTGCTGGGCCTCTTCTTCCTGTATAGCATTGCGGGTACCCTTTCAATAGATGAAATATACGGAGCCGTAAATGCGGCGGTTACGAAAGCCCCTTCGGTCAGAGGACGGATATATACAGCCGGAGCCCTTATGCTTACGGGGTTTGCTGCCAAGGCGGGCATGTTCCCCCTGCATATCTGGCTTCCCAAGGCTCATCCGGTCGCACCTGCTCCGGCTTCGGCACTCCTTTCCGGAATCCTGACTAAATCAGGTATCTTCGGAGTTCTCATAATAAGCACTGACATTTTCAGGTATGATCCCGCCTGGGGCTTTATGATCCTTTTATTTGGCGTGATCACAATGTTTGGAGGCGCGATGCTGGGTATCTTCTCTATAAACCTGAAGAGAACGCTTGCATGCTCATCAATGTCCCAGATCGGCTTCATACTTGCAGGCATAGGTATGCAGGGGCTGCTTGGTCATGAGAACGGACTTGCTGTTCGCGGCACCATTCTTCATATGGTAAATCATTCGCTCATAAAGCTTGTACTTTTCATGTGCGCGGGTGTTATATACATGAACCTTCATGAACTTGACATTAATAAGATCCGCGGCTATGGCAGGGGCAAATACTTCCTTATGATCTGCTTCCTTGCAGGAGGCCTGTCCATAAGCGGTATACCCGGCTTTTCGGGATATTTGAGCAAGACCCTTCTCCACGAATCGATCGTTGAGTATATGGAAGAGGCCGGTGCAATGTATGGAACATATAAGTTTATCGAGTGTGTCTTTCTTATGACGGGGGGAATGACTCTGGCATATATGCTGAAGCTCTTTATCGCCGTCTTTATCGAAAAGGGTGCGGGAATGGGAGGACATCCCGGCAGTCATGAAGACGTCAATATGGTTGATAGCATTGATGATGAAAACGATAAATACAAGGGGTATCTTAACGCCGCAAGTTCTGCTGCCATCCTT
>DPZM01000295.1 GCA_003535955.1 Lachnospiraceae bacterium
CATCCTCGTCAAAGGCATTGGCCGTGATGGCTATGATGGGAACTATGGCAGCGTCCTTTCTGTCAAGAGCCCTTATTGCTCCGGTTGCTTCGAGGCCGTCCATTTCCGGCATACGTACATCCATAAGTATGGCATCATAATAGAATTCTTCGTTGTTTTTGAACATATCAAGGGCTGCTTTTCCGTTCGTCGCGCGTTCCGTTACGACCTCCTTTATAGCGAGGACTCCCTTCGCTATTTCCGCGTTTATATCCATATCCTCCGCTATAAGGACTCGCTTGTTCTTTAGGTCTGCGCGCTTCTTCTCTTTTATAAGGCTTAAGTTGTTCTTGCGGGCTATCCTCTCAAATTCATCGATGACATTCGAGGCAAAGAGAGGCTTGGAGAGGAAGCTGTCAACACCTGCGTGGAGAGCTTCATCCATTACATCATCCCAGTTGAAGGATGTAAGTATTATAACGGTCGTTTCGTTGTCATATCTTTTTCTGATCTCTCTGGCTACTTCAAGACCATCCATTTGAGGCATCTTCCAGTCAAGAAGGACAAGATTGTAGTGTTCCTGCTTCGTATGGGCCACTTCAAGCATGTTAAGGGCAGCTTCGCCGGTATGTGCTATATCCGACTTGATCCCGGCTTCGTCGAGAACGAGCCTTGCGTGCTCAGCCGCAACCTCTTCATCATCAACAACAAGGATACGAAGATCCCTTAAGTTGATAAAGTTACTGTCAATATTGGGGTGTTCGCAGTTCTTAAGCGTGATGACAAGGGTAAACTGTGTACCCTTACCCTTTTCGGATTCTACGGAAATGGTGCCGTTCATAAGGTCGACGATGTTCTTGGTTATGGCCATACCAAGGCCCGTGCTTCCGTACTTGTTGTCCCGGCTGTTATCCTCCTGGGTAAAGGATTCGAAAATTTTGGGAATGAAGGAAGGATCCATTCCAATCCCGGTATCCCTTATCACGAATTTAAGGGTACTCTGATCGTCATAGACATTGGTACGTTCTATGTCAAGGTTGACGCTGCCGGGTGCATCCGTGAACTTGATCGCATTGCTCAGTATGTTGATGAGTACCTGCTTAAGCTTCATATCATCGCCGATATAGAAGTCAGCCACACCGCCCGTTACGTTGCACTCGTACTTGAGTCCTTTCTCACTGCACTGGGACATGACCATGGTATTGATCTGCTCAAGCATGGAACGGAATGAGAATTCTTCTTTTCTGAGTACGATACGTCCCGATTCTATACGGCTCATGTCAAGGATATCATTGATAAGTCCCAGAAGGTGCCTTGCACTGGAACCGATCTTATCAAGGTATTCCCTGGTCTCTGCGGGAAGTTCCTGATTGCGCATAGCAAGTGAATTAAGCCCTATGATCGCATTCATGGGTGTTCTTATCTCATGACTCATGTTGGACAGGAAGGCAGTCTTGGCACGGCTTGCTTCTTCCGCAGTCTCAAGTGCATCTGAGAGGGCCTGGCTTTTCAGAAGGGATTCCCTCATTTCCGAATCTATATCCGTAAAGCCTGCTCCGACCGCATGTACATTGTGTCCATCCCGGTCGTCGGTGCGTTTTACGCCTGCCATACGAAGCATTTCATACGTTTCCTCGCCGTTTCTGCTTACAAGATAACGCAGTGTGATTAGCGCCTCTTTATTAAGGTTGGTTTTTACGGATTCGGGTTCAATGAAATTAAGGAAGGCTTCGCGATATTCGGCCGTTACATGATCCCTGGCGTAGGCCCTGAACTTCTCAAGATAATCGAAGCTGTCACCGGGAGAGATATTATCATCATCGGGCCGTCCGTCCTTCCGATAGCATATACCCCGGCCACTGTCAAGGTCGATATAATAAACACTGCGATAGTCGGACGCAAGCGCGGTTATCATATTATCCTGCTGGGTTCTTGCCTTCTCCTGTTCAAGAAGCTGATCCTGGAGGGCGATCCTTTCCTCAAGCTCCTGTTGAAGGAGTTCGGAGGTTTCCCTCTCTGATGCAAGACGGACAGCGGTTCTTGTCTGTATGATCGTGAAGGCTGAGATCACAAGAAGAACAGCCGCTGTGATAAGCGACAGTATAAGACTTCGTCTTATGATCCCTTCCGATATGTTCTCGATATTCTCGCTGATAACGCTCTCGCGTATAAGATAGGTCAGCATCCAGTCTGTGCCGCGGATGGGTATGTAGCTTAAGGTTTCATGGATACCGTCATAAGTAAAGGACGCGATCCCGGCATGATGCTGTTCAAAAGCGGTCCTTACCGTCTCATAATCATAGCCGTTCTCGAATTGTGCATGCTCAAGAGCCGTTAACAGATTGTCTTCGGCGGATAATCCCCCAAGCACATGGCCCGTGAAGGGTACACCGTCTGACATATAGATATTGCAGAAGGTTGTATTATTTTCGGCCGATTTAAGGGAAATGGCATCAAGGAAGTGATCCATGCTCATCTCCATAAAGCAGGCAACCAGTGTATTGCCGCACAGGTCAAGATGGTCAAGGGGGATAGCGATTATGATCTTTTTATCATTTACACCCTCATGCTTGATGGTAACGACCGGAAATGAAATGTTTTCATAGTCAAGACCATACTGATCGATATCATGCCTTGTTCCGCGGGAAGTATAGATGACTCCGTTCTTATCAACAAAAGCGAATTTCTCAAGACTGTAGATCTGTTTCATCCTTGCCTGATATGCCTGAAGGTTCTCGACAGATGCCAGATCATTCTGCTCAAGAAGGCCCACGGCTACATCCACATCGCTTATATAGTCATCAAGTGTGGCCTCAATGACCTGTTCCCGCCGTCCCGCAAGCTCGTCAAGATATAAAAGGGATACGCTTCTTACGGCTTTTTCGGCATCCTTGCTGGCACTTCGTCCCGTAAGATATGTTCCTATGATCAGTATAGCGGCAACCATCAGAGTACCTATAACGGCAGCCTGTATTATCCCGACCTTCTTTTTCGTGACCGGTTCGAATTCTGATTTATTGAAAAACATGGCAGATTACCCCTTTGAAATGATGGTCATTCACACAGTTTTGCAAGTGTTTCTTTTGTATTCATCAATTCTGAAAGGAGCAAGGAATAATCCGTATCTGTCCTGCTTCTTAAAAGTTCCGTTATCTCTGAAGCCTTATCAAAAAGAGGTGTCAGGGACAGGTTTCCGAGAACCCCCTTTAAGGCATGCGCAGCATCAAAAGCAGCATCATAATCCTTAGCGACGATCGCTTTTGCAAGGTCGTCAAAGCGTGATTCACCCGGCACCGTTCCTACAAGGCGCAGGTACAGAGCTTCATTGCCCATGCACATGGCCAGACCCTTTTCGGTATCTGCTCCGAATTTTTTTAATGCTTCCAATGTGATCATAACGATCCCTCCCCGTCTGTTTGTTAAGGATAAAGTATCATATTAATTATAACATGATAAAAGCCTGTTGGGCAGAGGTCTTTTGAGCAGTTGCGATAATATGTTAAATGAATGTATAATAAATAGCGGAAGGATGGAGGGGCTTTATGTCAAAACAGGAATTCGGTCAGGAAAACAGAAAATGTGCCAGGGTACTTATTGTGGATGATATGGCGGTAAACCGTACCATTTTATCATCCATGCTCATGACAATGGGTATATCCTGCGACCTTGCGGAAAGCGGAGAAGAATGCCTTGATCTGTGTCATAAGTTTACCTATGATCTCATCCTTCTCGATCACCGTATGCCGGGTATGGACGGTGTGGAGACGCTGTTGCATTTAAAAGAGATATTCAGGAAGAAGGGTACGGATACGCCTGTCATATGTCATACCGCAGATGAAGGAAAGAACAATATAAACCTGTATAAGGCAGCAGGCTTTGCGGATGCCCTTATTAAGCCTGTCGATCCGGGCAAGCTTATGGTCATGCTGATGACCTATCTTCCGGATGGAGGATATGAGGTTCCTGCCGAAGATGAGAGAAAAATCCATGTACAGGAGGAGCTGGCTTCCCTTCCTGACTGGCTGAAGACCGTCACGGGACTTGACCTTAAGTCAGGTATAGAGCACTGCGATACTGCATCGGACTATCTGGATACACTTACGGTATTTGCCGGCTCGATCAAGGAAAAAGCAGATGATATAGAGCGGTTTGAAAGGGAAGAGAACTGGCCCATGTATCTTCTGAGGGTTCATTCCTTAAAAAGTGTTGCAAGGCTTGTGGGCGCGGATTCCGTGGCCGATAAGGCCGCTGACCTTGAGTATGCGGGAGCACAGCATGAGTATGCGCTTGTTCATGTACTGACTCTTAAGCTGCTGGAAGAATACAGGGGTATGCTTAAGTTTCTAGAGAATCTCCTTATGAAGAAGGTAAAGCAGGAGAGATCCTCACAGCGTGCGATACTGTTTATAGGAGATGATAACGGGATCGTATCAAGGGGCATAACCAATTCCCTCGAGCATGAAGGCTTTCATGTGATACATGTTAAGGACATACCGGAGGTGATACTCAATCATCGTGCGGATTCGGATGTGCTTATATATTATCCTTCGGGAGACAACGATCATATAAAGGTCGTAAGCACGATGCTTGCCGAAATGTGTCATGATGATGACAAGACCCTGTGCCTTGCGGGTGATCCTCTTGATATCGAGACTGCCAGGGATATCCATGGCAGTGACTGTATTGCCGCATTATATCAGCGCCCCATTAATTTAGACAAGATGGCTGCTGATATGGCGGGATATTATGACATGCATGCCGGAAACGACAGGATGAGAACGATACTTGTTATTGACGATGATACTGATTTTCTCCATATCATGGAACGATGGCTGTCTGACTATTACAATGTCGACTGCTCATATTCGGGGGCGGGAGCTATCGCATATCTTGACAGGAAGAGACCCGACCTTATCCTGCTTGATTACGAAATGCCGGGTATGAACGGTGAGCAGGTGATGCAGCGGGTCCGTTCCAATCCCACGAACGACCGGATCCCGATCATCTTCCTTACGGGCAGGAACGATAAGGAAGGGGTCTTAAAGATACTTGAACAAAGACCTGACGGATATCTGCTTAAATCCATGCCTCATGAAGACCTGTTGGATGCACTTGAGAAATTCTTCAAGCATAGTTCGACTTCCTTTTCTATGAGGGCATCAAATTCCCCTGCCGGAAGCGGCCTTGAAAAATAGTAGCCTTGTATGATCTGGCAACCCATGCTCTTTAACATATCATACTGGGCCTGTTCTTCAACGCCTTCTGCCACAACAGGTACATCAAGGAACCTTGATATATCCATCACAAGCTCACACAGCTTAAGGCTCTTCTCATCCTTTAACATGTATCTTACAAACTGCATATCCATCTTAAGCACATCAATGGGGATGGTTGTCAGCATATTGAGGGATGAGTATCCCGAACCGAAATCGTCCATTTCGATCATAAAGCCCTTTTCCCTTAAATGATTGACCACTTCTATAAGACGGGAAGCGTTATCGGAATATGCGCTCTCGGTTATCTCGAGCAGAAGGTCGCTGCATGTAAGTGAATTCTTTTCAAGTAAGGAAAGGAGCCTGTCTTCAAGGTCCGGATCGTAGATATCTATTCTGGAAACATTGACGGAAACCGGGAGGGTAAAGTCATACCTGTCTCTCCATCTTGCAACCTGGGCCGCAGCCTCTTCCCAGACGTAGTGGTCAAGCTTCTGAACAAGACCGTTGCTCTCAAAAAGCGGGATAAAGTCACCCGGG
>DPZM01000137.1 GCA_003535955.1 Lachnospiraceae bacterium
AAGAAGTTCCGCTTTACCCTGACAACAAACGGGGTTCTTCTTAATGATGAAATACTTGATTTCGCAAATAAGGAAATGAGCAACCTTGTCTTAAGCATCGACGGACGTAAGGAAATACATGATAAGATGCGTCCATTCAGGGGAGGACAGGGAAGCTACGATAAAATAGTTGATAAGTTCAAACATGCTGCGGATTCAAGAGACCAGATGAATTATTATGTCCGTGGTACCTTTACAAGGAATAACCTGGATTTTTCGGAGGATGTAAAACATCTTGCGGATCTTGGGTTTGAACAGATAAGCGTTGAACCGGTTGTTGCCGAAAGCACCGAAGAATATGCCATAAGAGAAGAGGATATACCCTTTATCCTTGACCAGTATGATAAGCTGGCACTTGACCTGCTTGAGAGAAGGAAGAATGGGAAACCCGTAAATTTCTTCCATTTTATGATAGATCTTACCGGCGGGCCCTGTGTTGCCAAGAGGCTTTCGGGCTGCGGTTCGGGAACCGAATACTTATCGGTTACTCCCACAGGAGATCTCTATCCCTGCCATCAGTTTGTGGGTAAGGATGAATTCAAGCTGGGTGATGTCTATACGGGAATAACCAACAGGGAAGTTCAGAATGAATTCAAGCTGTGTAATGTATATGCCAAGGACAAATGCAGGGACTGCTTTGCCAGGTTCTATTGCAGCGGAGGATGTGCAGCCAATTCATACAACTTTTCCGGTGATATCAACGGAGCCTATGATATAGGCTGTGAGCTTCAGAAGAAGAGGGTTGAGGTTGCAATAATGATGAAGGCGGCCGAAACAGAAATGCAGGAAGAAGTATAATCGGTATATTGTCCCGGTATTTCGGGGCTCAATATATAAAATCAACATGTTATAAGGGAGAAAAGCAATGAAAAAACGTAACGCAGTCCTTACACTGCTGATCGTGATCGTATTGACGGTTGCCTTTGCGTTCATGGTCGTATACGGTGTCGGAAAGGACAAGGTAGGTGCAGCGAGTGAGATCAAGTTAGGCCTCGATCTTGCCGGTGGTGTCTCAATAACATATGAGGCTGTGGGTGATGAGAAGCCCTCATCAGCCGATATGGACGACACAATATACAAGCTTCAGCGACGTGTGGAGGGGTATTCTACCGAAGCACAGGTATATAAGGAAGGCGATAACCGTATCAATATCGAGATTCCCGGAGTTGAGGATGCAAATGCGGTTCTTGCGGAGCTGGGTAAGCCCGGACAGCTGTATTTTATTGCCCAGTATGATGCCGACGGCAATGCCAACTATGAATCTACAACCGGACAGCTCAACAAGACGATAGAAGAACTCGAAGCAGACGGATCAATAGTACTTACAGGTACTGATGTACAGTCGGCCGCAGGCGGAGCTTATCAGGATGAGCTTAAGGGTGTTCAGTATGTTGTTGAGCTTACGCTTACACCCGAAGGAACCAAGAAGTTCGCCGATGCCACGACCAAGGCTGTAACAAACCATGATTCCATCATGATCTATTACGACGGAGCAGCAGTAAGTATTCCTACGGTACAGTCGGCCATCACCAACGGCCAGGCCCAGATAACCGGTATGGAGGATGCGCAAAAGGCTGAGAACCTTGCATCAACCATCAGGATCGGTGGACTTAAGCTTGCTCTTGAAGAACTTCGTTCAAACGTAGTAGGCGCACAGCTTGGTTCTGAGGCAATATCAACCAGTATCAAGGCAGGTATCATCGGTTTCTGTATAGTGGTAGCCTTCATGATCGCGGTGTTCTTTATCCCCGGTCTGTGTGCATCACTTGCCCTTGCATTATATATTGTTATAGTGATGGTACTTCTTAACCTCTTCTCGGATGCATTTTCACTTACACTTACGCTTCCGGGTATTGCAGGTATCATTCTTTCGATAGGTATGGCGGTCGATGCCAACGTTATCACCTTCGCACGTATCCGTGAGGAGATCGCGGCAGGCAAGACTGTCAACACAGCCATAAAGTTAGGTTACGAGAAAGCCTTCTCGGCAATCCTTGACGGTAACCTTACAACACTTATCGCAGCAGTTGTGCTTGGTATACTGGGAACAGGTTCTATAAAGGGATTTGCCATTACTCTTGGAATCGGTATAGTGGTTTCGATGTTCACTGCTCTTGTTGTTACAAGAAAGCTTTTAAATGCTTTCTATGATCTCGGAGTTAAGGATGAGAAGTTCTACGGCAAGGCTAAGGCTTTAAAGAACTTTGATTTCCTGGGCAAGAGGAACATCTTTATAGGAATATCGGTAGCAGCAATAGTTGCGGGCTTTATCGCAATGGGTGTTAATGCCGGTGCGGGAAGGCATGCCCTTAATCTTTCACTTGAATTCCTGGGCGGTACTTCTACCAACGTAACCTTTAATGAAAATATGTCGGTTGCGGACATTGATGCCAAGGTAGTTCCCATCATCGAGCAAATAACCGGTGACGGTAATGTTCAGGTCCAGAAGGTTGCGGGTAATAACGAAGTGATCTTTAAGACCAGAACCCTTTCGGTTGACGAGAGGACCGAATTCACTGACAAGATGGTTGAGAACTTCGGTGTTGAAGCCGAGAAGATTACAGCCGAGACGATAAGCTCTACGATAAGTTCCGAAATGAGCAGGAGTGCGATCATAGCCGTCATAGTAGCCACGATATTCATGCTGCTTTATATATGGATCAGGTTCTCGGATGTCAAGTTCGGTTTCGGTTCCGTGATCGCCCTTTTACATGATGTCCTGGTAGTACTTGCATTCTATGCATTCTCCCGTGTATCGGTAGGTAATACCTTTATAGCATGTATGCTTACGATAGTCGGTTATTCGATCAATGCCACCATCGTTATCTACGACAGGATACGTGAGGTGTTAAAGGATAACCAGTACAATACAATGTCACTTGAAGATAAGGTTAACATGTGTGTAAACCAGACACTTACAAGAAGTATATTCACATCGCTGACAACCTTCATCATGGTTGCTGTCCTGTATGTTCTTGGTGTTACATCAATAAGGGAGTTCGCGCTTCCTCTTATGGCAGGTATCATATGCGGTACATATTCATCGATCTGCCTGGCAAGTGCTCTCTGGTATATCTTTAAGACCAAGCTTGTTAAAAAGGCTTAAGATAAAAAGAATACCTCAACCGTGGTGTACAGCCGCGGTTGAGGTATTTTTATGCCATAAAATGAACAATAGCCATTCGAATGAATGGCTATCGCACATTTATGAGGGGGAGATAGTGGGTGTGTCTCAACTATCTTTAAATATATAATACGACTAAAATGTGTCAAAAATGTGAGTACACTATAAAATTATGATAAAAAACATTTCTTTTTTATAAATTATAATAGAATAACCAAAACATTTAGGATAAAAATATATCACAAATATATGTAAATGGTGTAAAATATATTCGGAAATTTATTTGTGTTATTACAAAGGGGTAAGTATGAAGCTTAAAGAACTGCTTGAAGATATAAAATACTCATGTCTTAAAGGTGATATGGACCGTAATATAAGCGAACCAGTCTATGATTCCAGGAAGATCACAAAAGATTGTGTTTTTATATGTATAAAGGGAGCTAATTTTGATGGTCATGATGCTGCCTGGGAAGCCTCGAAAATGGGGGCGGCTGCCGTAATAGTCGAAAGAGAAGTGGAGGTTGAAGGCGATACTGCAGTGATCCTGGTTGATTCGACAAGATATGCAATGGCTCATATAGCATCGACCTGGAACGGTAATCCTTCACGCAAGCTTAAAACCATAGGTATTACGGGAACAAAGGGTAAGACAACCACAACATATCTGATCAGATCGATCCTTGAGAATGCCGGTTACAGGGTCGGCCTTATAGGCACGATAGAAGTGATAATCGGAGATAAGCATATTCATGCCGATAATACGACACCCGAGTCATATGTATTACAGGACTATCTTAAGCAGATGGCAGATGAGGGGCTTGATGCCGTGGTCATGGAGGTTTCTTCCCAGGGGCTTATGCTGCACAGGACTGCGGCGATCGAATTTGATCTGGGGATATTTACAAATATAGAGCCTGATCATATCGGACCCAATGAACATACAAGCTTCGAACATTACCTTGAATGCAAGAGCATGCTATTTAAACAGTGCAAAACCGGGATACTTAACGGAGACGATAAGCACCTTGAGGCAATACTTAAGGACCACACCTGTCAGGTTGAGACCTACGGACTGGGTGAAGGTTGTGACCTTGTCGCAAAGGATATAGAACTTATTAAGGATGGAGGCTCACTGGGTGTTAAATTCAGTACGAAAGGACTGACAGAGCTTGAAGCAAGAGTCAACACACCGGGCAGGTTCTCCGTATACAATGCCCTTTGCGCGATAGCCGTATGCAGGCACTTTAAGATATCGGAGGATAATATTAAGAAGGCCCTGCTTGAAGCAAAGGTTAAGGGAAGAATTGAGATGGTACATGTTTCGGATGACTTTACCCTTATGATAGACTATGCGCATAATGCCATGGCGTTAAACAGCCTTCTTACAACACTTAAGGAATATGAACCCGGAAGGCTTGTAAGCGTATTCGGATGCGGGGGGAACCGGTCTAAGCTCCGCCGCTATGAAATGGGTGAAGTGTCCGGCAATCTTGCGGACCTGACGGTCATAACCTCGGACAATCCCAGGTTCGAGGAGCCGCTTGATATCATTAGGGATATCGAGACAGGTATAGGTAAAACCGACGGTAAACATATATCAATACCGGACAGGAAGGAAGCCATAAAATATGTTATAGAGAACGGACAGCCCGGGGATATAATCGTTCTTGCCGGCAAGGGGCATGAGGATTATCAGGAGATAAAGGGGAAGAAATATCCAATGGATGAGCGGGTTATGATTCAGGAGATATTGGAAGAGTTAAAGTAGGGGATGATTATGGTCGGGATCATATTTAAAAAGAGCAAATGAGCGATTATGCTTGCTTAGTGGCTTAATATGTGTTATATTACAAAAGTTGCGGGGCAGTGCCCATAGTAGACACGTTTGCGGATTGATCCTCCGGTGCCTGGCTCGGGTGGAGGATCAAGTTGATGCATTCGGAAGAATAACAAACGGAGGTAATTTAAAATGAGCGTAATTTCAATGAAACAGTTACTTGAAGCAGGTGTTCATTTCGGTCATCAGACCAGAAGATGGAACCCTAAGATGAAGCCGTATATCTATACGGAGAGGAACGGTATCTACATTATCGATCTTCAGAAGTCGGTAGGAATGGTTGATGATGCTTACAATGCGGTAGCATCAATCACCGAGCAGGGCGGGACCATCCTGTTCGTAGGTACCAAGAAGCAGGCGCAGGATGCAGTTAAGACAGAGGCTGAGCGCTGCGGTATGTACTATGTTAATGAGAGATGGCTTGGTGGTATGCTCACCAACTTCAAGACCATACAGAGCCGTATCAGAAGGCTTAAGGATATCGAGAGGATGTCTGAGGACGGTACATTCGATGTTCTTCCCAAGAAGGAAGTTATCGAGCTTAGGAAAGAATGGGAAAAACTTGAGAAGAACCTTGGCGGTAT
>DPZM01000055.1 GCA_003535955.1 Lachnospiraceae bacterium
GTTACGCTCATAAAATACCTACTAAATGCAGAAAGAATTGTTTTGGTAGGTAAATAGAATGGAAAAAGCCAATCAAATACCCACTAAATACAGAGAAAGAGAATTTAGTAGGTAAAATGAATACTGATATGAAAACAGAAATGAATTCAAAATCAAACATAAAATTCAAGAAAACAAATAAAAAAAATGATGATGATTTAGAGCTTATTATAGAAGATATTACCGACATTGCACCTGACCTGAAGACAGAAGAGGCTGTGGGTTCTTCTGCGCCCAAAGCTGGAAAAAAGAAGAAGAAAAAGAAAAAATCAGAGACCAAAGAGTCCGCGCCGGAAAAGGAAGCTGAGGTAGCGAAAGATAAACCTCAGGAAGCCGAAGTAGCGAAAGATAAACCTCAGGAAGCCGAAAAACCCGAAGAAACTGTAGAAAAAGCCTCAAAGCCGGCGGGCTACCCCGACACAGAGGTCGGGGTCAGCGACATTGTCATCGATATGCATGGCATCATCAAGCGCTACTTTATCGGCCAGCCCAACGAGCTTGAAGTCCTGCACGGAATAGATATGAAGGTGCGACGGGGTGAGTTCGTGGCAGTCGTGGGCCAGTCGGGTTCGGGCAAGTCAACTCTTATGAATATGATAGGCGCCCTTGACCGTCCCACGGAAGGCCGGTATTTCCTTGACGGGGTGGATATGTTCGCCGCAAAGGATAAGGATCTGTCAGCTATAAGATGTAAGAAGATAGGGTTCGTATTCCAGACCTATAATCTGGTTGCAAGGACCTCGGCCCTTAAGAATGTCGAACTTCCCATGCTCTATGCGGGTATGTCAATGGGGCAGCGAAGCAGGCGTGCCAGGGAGCTCCTTGCCATGGTGGAGATGGAGGACCGTATGAGGCATCAGCCCGATGAGTTATCCGGAGGTCAGAAGCAGCGTGTGGCTATAGCCCGCGCAATGGCCAATGATCCGGCAATAATCCTTGCGGACGAGCCTACCGGAGCGCTTGATTCTCAGACCGGACGCCTTATAATGGACATCTTCCACAGGTTGCATGATGAGCAGGGTAAGACCATAATCCTTATAACACATTCACCTGAGCTTGCAGAGGAATGCGAACGGATACTGACCCTTAAGGACGGTAATATCATTAACGAAAGAAAGGGGAGTGGAAAAGTTGCTGTTTCTTGAGAACCTGTTGCTTGCCTTTACTGCCCTGCTTACAAATAAAATGCGCTCCCTCCTTACCATGCTCGGAATAATCATAGGTATAGGATCGGTTATCGCGATAGTAACTGTCGGCAATTCCCTGACCAATTCGATCACATCCGAAATGGAAGGCATGGGTGCCAACAACGTGATCGTGGGCATTCAGCAGCGGGAGAGTGAAGATGAGGTAAAGGAGACAGGTATGCGGTATGAGGCATATTACCGCAGGAAATCTCCTTCGGATGATGATCTTATCACCAAGGATATGATAAAGGCCCTGATAGCGGAATTCCCCGATGATATCGAAGATGTATCGGTCGAATCAGGCCTCGGAGAGACCAGGGTTGAGAAGGGCAGGAATTACGCCAACATTTCACTTATGGGGGTTAACCCCGGCTATTTTAAGGCCAACAATATAGAAATGTCTGCCGGCAGTATGATAAGTGAGAGGGCTTATGAAGCCGGGAAGGCTGTATGCATTGTGTCCGACCGCTTTGTCAATAACATGTTCGGAGGAGATAACAGTAAGGCCATCGGACATGATATCGAGATAGAAATGTCCGGTTCTTCCCATAAATATTATGTTTTTACGATCGTGGGAGTCTATACCTATAAAACGGAACAGTTCGAAATGACATCTGCGAAGGATTCTCAGACTTACGTGTATATTCCCCTTAATACAGCCCTTAAGAAGAATCATGCCAAGGGATTTACGAATTTCACCATAATGACCAAAACCGGAGTCGATTCGGATGAATTCGCCACCAGAGTCAAGGGCTTTATGAACAGGTATTATCACAATAACAAGGACTTTACGCTGGTGACCTTCTCTCTGGCATCGATGGTTTCGGCTATGACTTCAATGCTTGGGACCGTATCGACGGCAATATCGATAGTTGCGGCCATCTCACTGGTGGTCGGCGGTATCGGAGTCATGAACATAATGCTGGTTTCCATATCCGAACGTACCAGGGAGATAGGAACCCGTAAGGCACTTGGCGCGACCAACGGATCCATAAGGGTTCAGTTCATCATGGAATCGATCGTATTGTGTCTTGTTGGGGGAATTCTCGGCATATTGGTGGGGCTTATCGGCGGGTCAATAGGTGCCAAGGCTCTTGGGTATGCCGCATCGCCGACACCCGGCTCCATTATAGGTGCGCTTCTCTTCTCCATGGCAGTAGGCGTATTCTTCGGATTCTACCCTGCCAACAAGGCGGCCAAGATGAACCCGATAGATGCATTGCGTTACGAATAAAATGAAACGAGGAACCGTCCCCTGTTTCAAAAGATCAGGCTCTCCTTATCCTCATCATGTAATGGGGAGAAGTGCTTCTTCTCCATCATGTAACCGTTTA
>DPZM01000194.1 GCA_003535955.1 Lachnospiraceae bacterium
TTAGGATCGCTGACTATGAGCTTTGTGTTGAAGGCTTTCGCATGTGTGTGGGATGTTTAAATTTCATTGATGAATCCACAGAGCTTGTAACAGCAAAGGATGTGTATTATACGCAGGAAAGACCGGATGATGTGAGCGTGGATAGGCATCTTTTAAGGATGTGCGATAAGTTTAAGATACCGGGTGCGGATAAGCATATAAAAGACATAACTGTTATAGATATCCTAACAGGAAATACTGACAGAAACCTTTCAAATATAGGGTTTATAAGGAATACGGATACGCTTGAGTTTACAGGGCCTGCACCGGTATTTGACTGCGGAAATGCTTATGGCCGTACAAATATGGAAAAGAGTGTGGATACGCTTAATGATCCACAAAAAGAGCTTCTTAAAGAATATGGCAAAAGGGTTGATATAGAGGCAATATTTAAAGATAAAAGTCTTGAGAACATGATAATGGATTACCCATGTCTTAATACGGATGAAAAGAAAAAGCTTATAAAAAACATGGAAGAGCGCAACAAAATGGTGCTTTCAGCGATCAAGTAGGGTCCTTTTCCTGATTTTTCATCTCAAGATTTACATTGTCGCGTATCTTTGCCGCATAGTAATAGAGGTCATCTTTATGGGTTTCATCCATAGCAGCATGGAAGAATTCAAGGGGTTCATTATCGTATATCTGTGTAAGAGGCTCGCCAAGATGTTTCTCCCTCAACCATTTCCTTGCTGAAGGTTTTCTGCTGAACTTATCGTAAAGCTCTTCGGTTGTCTTATCCCCAAGATATAATGAAACAAGGTTATTTAGTATTGCGTTGGCGCGCTGTTCACCCTCGGGGCCATAGAAGAACTTCTTAGGAAGCTTGTATTCCTCTGTACTGTTTCTCCAGCGGCCTGTCTTAAAGCATCTTTGGTAGACTTCGAAGGCTTCTAAGCCTATGTCGTACTTTACTTCACTTGGAAAGGCGTACTGCAGGACAAAACGATAATCACCGAAGATCATCCTTTCAGGATCTATCTCCATTTTTTTATATAACCTGTTGAGCATGAGCTTTTCTACGATATCAGCGGTCATATAATGCACAGCTTCAAGGGGAGTCCATTTAAGATAATAGGTTATGGCATAACGCCATATAAACCCAGCTTTTTTACGTCTAGACTCAACGGTTTCTTCATCCGTGATAAGTCCTTCGGTAAACTTCTGGGTTCTGCCGAGAAGAAGATTCTCATAGTCAAATATGAGCATTCGCTGATTAATATCGTATTTCATCTATTTCCTCAAAAAACACAAATCGGGTGTGGGATTATTACTGGTTTCTGGCTTTTTTTCCCGTTTGTCCTAGCAGATAATCGATTGAACAATCGAAAAAATCGGCCAATTTAATTAAGACATCGGTAGGTATGTCCCGACGTCCCAGTTCATAATATGAATATGACACCTGAGAACAATTCAGCATTTTTGCCATGTCAGTCTGGGACAGATCATGGTCTTCGCGCAGGCCTTTTAAGTTTGTATAAAGCGGCGCTTTTTCTGTCATTAACATCACCCAAATAAAGTATAGTTAAAACATTTTGTTATATGAGAATTTAAAACAAATTGTTTTAAACTTTAGCCGCTTCACGGTAGTGAACAATATTCATATTGTTTTCCTAAATCCCTTGCATATATTGGTGAAACCAAAAACCCGATTGAAAAGGAGGAAAAATATGGAAGGGATGGATTATGAAGTGCTTACGGCAGATAATTTCTGCCAATGGGAATCAGATGTCAGATTTCATGACATTACTTATGATGACATGAAAAACGGCCCGGGGCTCAGGGTAGTACTGTGGGTCGCCGGCTGTGATCATCACTGCAGGGAGTGTCAAAATCCGCTCACGTGGGATCCCGACGGAGGGGCTCCATTTACCCAGTGGGAGCAGGCAGAGTTTTATGAGTGGCTGTTAAAACCATGGACACAGGGGGTGACCTTCTCAGGAGGAGATCCGCTGCATCCTGTAAACAGGGAGCCTATAGGCAGGATGGCAAAAGCTATCAAGCAAAGGAACCCGGATAAGGATATCTGGGTATATACAGGCTATGTATTACAGGCATCAGAAAAAGGATGCAGGTTATGGGATCAGGAAGGAAATGCCTTTGAATATCCGTATCTTAAATACTTCGATGTTCTTATAGATGGCAGGTTCGATGCGGATCAAAGAAGAGAGGATATTAAAAACGAGCGGATCCCCAAATGGAGAGGCTCATCAAACCAGCGGATCATCGATGTCAAAAAGACGCTTGAATCCGGCGCGGTAGTGGAATGGGAGGATTTGACATGGAAAAGTATTATGTGATCAAAAAAGACGGCAGAAGAGAAGACTATGATCCTGAAAAGATCATTACGGCTGTTAACAAGTCATCACTCAGGGTGCTGTACAGAGAGCTTAATCCTGAAGAGATCAGGGAGATACTTGATTATGTGAAAAATCATCTTGATCTTCAGGGACAGGAAGAGATTCCCATATGCATGATGCATGCATACGTCGAGGGAGCACTCGATCAGGTAAACCCGAAAGTGGCAAAGTCGTACAGGGACTACCGGGACAGAAGGAAGTCCTATGCTGAAGACCTTATGGATGTATATTCAAGAGCAAACTCCATAATGTTTCGTGGAGACAAGGAAAACTCCAATGCTGACAGCAGTCTCATAAGTACCAAGAGAAGCCTTATATTCAACGAGCTCAATAAAAAGATGTATAAGGCATTCTTCTTAAACGAGCAGGAGATAAGCGCCTACAACGACGGATATATCTATGTTCATGATATGTCGGCAAGGAGGGACACGATGAACTGCTGTCTCTTTGATATGGAGAGCGTGCTAAACGGCGGTTTTGAGATGGGCAATATGTGGTATAACGAACCATCGACGCTTGATACGGCTTTTGATGTCATGGGTGATGTTGTCTTATCGGCAGCCTCACAGCAGTACGGCGGATTTACGGTAGGACAGATAGATAAGATACTTGCAAAATACGCGGAGAAGAGTTTTAAGAAGCAATTTAGCAGGTATAAGGATGTCTGCCACATGCCTGCTAAAGAAGCGGAAAAACTTGCCATGGAAGATGTTAAAAGAGAGGCAGAACAGGGATTCCAGGGATGGGAATACAAGTTTAATACCGTTGCAAGTTCAAGAGGCGACTATCCGTTTACGACAATGACCTTAGGGCTTGGCAGGAGCATCTTTGAGCAGCTTATTACGGAAGCCTGTTTTAAAGTCCGTGCTGAAGGGCAGGGAAGGAAAGGCCATAAGAAGCCGGTATTATTCCCCAAGCTCGTCTTTCTCTATGATGAAGATCTGCATGGAAAAGGAAGGGAGCTTGAGAGGCTGTTTAATATTGCCCTTGACTGTTCTTTAAAGGCAATGTATCCTGACTGGCTTTCTCTTACAGGCCCCGGTTACTTAGGGGACATGTACAGGCAGTACGGGGCTGTGATAAGCCCGATGGGCTGCAGAGCTTTTCTGTCACCGTGGTATGAAAAGGGTGGCATGTATCCTTTTGATGAGAATGACAAGCCGGTATTTACGGGAAGGTTCAATATCGGAGTGGTATCCCTTAATCTGCCTATGATATTCAAGAAGTCGGTAGAAGAGGGAAGAGGCTTTGAGAAAGTACTTGATCACTACTTAAACATGATAAGGCAGATCCATAAGCGCACATATGAATATCTTGCCGAAATGAAGGCTTCCACAAACCCTATGGCATACTGTGAAGGAGGCTTTTATGGAGGACACTTAAAGCCGCATGATAAGATAAGGCCGCTGCTTGAGAGTGCTACCGCATCGTTTGGCATAACAGCACTTAATGAGCTACAGGAACTGTATAACGGCAAATCGATCGCTGAGGACGGCAAATTCGCCATAAAAACGCTTCAGTATATCAATGACAGGGTTAATGACTTTAAGCAGGAAGACGGGCATCTGTATGCGATATACGGGACACCTGCAGAGAGCCTGTGTGGAAAGCAGGTAGATCAGTTCAGAAAGAAGTACGGGATCATCAAGGGTGTTTCTGACAGGCCGTATGTAAGCAACAGTTTTCATTGTCATGTAACTGAGAAGGTAACGGCGACTGAAAAACAGGATCTTGAGTACAGGTTCTGGGACCTTTGCAGGGGCGGAAGGATACAGTATGTAAGGTATCCCATAAACTATAACCGCCCGGCAGTTGAAACGCTCATAAGAAGGGCAATGGCAATGGGTTTTTACGAAGGCGTGAATATGTCTCTTGCCTATTGTGAAGACTGCGGACATGAAGAGCTTGAGATGGATGAATGCCCGAAGTGCGGGAGCAGGAACCTTACTAAGATCGACAGGATGTGCGGTTATCTGTCATACAGCCGTGTCCACACGGAAACGAGGCTCAATACAGCCAAGATGGCTGAGATAGCAGAACGTGTAAGTATGTAGGTTTTAAGTGTTAAGGCTGTAAATCCTTTCCCAAAAGAAGAAGACCACCAAGCGGTGGTCTTTCTCTTTACCGGTTTTTGCCGGGACCGTGATCCTGACATCCTGGGCCGGTTCCCAAATGCTCATCTTATAGATAAGTGGTTAATATCATTATAGTGTAAGTCTCTTACTGATACAAGGATTATTTCTTCTTGTTAACGGTATCCTTAAGAGCCTTACCTGCCTTAAACTTAGGAGCCTTTGAAGCAGGGATCTTGATCTTAGCGCCTGTCTGAGGGTTCTTACCTTCCCTTGCAGCCCTCTTGCCAACTTCAAATGTACCAAAGCCTACAAGCTGTACCTTGTCGCCCTTTTTAAGGGTCTTAGCGATAGTCTCGGT
>DPZM01000254.1:0-3870 GCA_003535955.1 Lachnospiraceae bacterium
AGCCTGCGATACCCAAGGCCGTAAATGCGAAGAAATAATCGCAGCAGATCTGGAAGGGAGACAGGAAATAGCTGGCACCTGTCTGTATGAACTGGAGCAGGCTGTAAGCAAAAGCCGTTGCAAATCCCACCTTTACTCCGTATGCATAACCAACGAAACAGATGAAGAACATCGAGAACAGAGTCACTGCCCCGCCCATTGGAATCTCGATCTTGATATAAGAAGTCACAAATGCCAGGGCCAATGATATCCCTGCGACCGAAAGCTTCTTAGCAGAGAACTTCCCGGTGTCCTGCTTCTTACCGGCAATGTAGGCTGTTATCGCGATAGCAATGAGCAGCAGGATGACAGCCGCATAATACCCGCCCCTTGTCAGTTCATAGTAGGATCCCCATTCGGGATCATTCACGTAGTTGATGATCTTAGACATAAAAAAACCTCCTGCATTTTTACGTGCAGGAGGTATCATAAACCTTGATGCCTGTAAGCCTGCTTCCTTACGCCGGTATTACCCGGTTCAAGTAATGAGGGTTAGGACCATGTCCATCTCAGCAAAATGCACCCCTAGCACGTTTTATTTGAATGTCAGTATATTCTGTTATCCCCAATATGTCAAGAAGCATTTATGCCGCTGGGTTTATACCTTGAAGAAGCTGAGATCACTGTTAAGGTCATTGGCCAGTGACTTAAGGTCTTCAGCCGACTTGGAGATGATCTCGAAGGTGGCATTAAGCTCCTGCATGGAAGCCGTTGTTTCCTGGGTCGAAGCCGCATTTTCCTCAGATATCGCCGACAGATCAGAGATAATGCCTATGAGGCTGTTCTTGGCCACATTCAGCGTACCTACCCTGTCGGAAATGCTCGTGGAAGAATTGGTAACGCTCAATACGTTCTCCTGCATGCTTATCATATCTTCCTTGGTTGATTCTATCTTCTGAGTCTGTTCCTCTATGGCTTCATTAAGCTCCTTCACGGTAACAACGGTCTTCTCGGATTCATCGATGAGTTTCTTGATTATACCGTTGATGGTAACCGTAGCTTCCTGAGTCTTGGCTGCAAGGGAACCGATCTCACTGGCAACGACCTCGAAGCCCCTTCCGGCTTCTCCGGCGCGGGCTGCCTCAATTGAAGCGTTAAGAGCAAGTAGATTGGTCTGTGAAGATATATTGGTAATAAGATCCGAAGCTGCCGAAATGTTCTTCGCCGCTTCATTGGTCGAACGGATCTGGGCATCTATGCTCTTCATGCTCTCGACAGTGTTCTCATTCTGCCTCATTAACATGTCAAGGGCCTCCATAGCCCGCAGGCTGGCCTCCTCCATACTCGTGGCATAAGTTCCGAGCTGACCTACGTTGGTAGTTATACCTTCTATATCATTTCCTATGTCCGCAGTGTTGGTTGCGGATGTCTGCACACTGTCTGCCTGTCCCACAGCACCCTTGCTGATCTCATCTATGGCTATAGTCACCTGATTGGACGCTACGGATGCCTGGGAAGCCGAATCGGACAACTCCTCACCTGCCGTTGATACATTTCCGGACAGCTTCATGGCCTGTCCGATAACCTGGGTCAGCTCCTCCACCAGGGTCTTGGAGCTTTCGGCTATTGTACCCAGCTCATCCACCCTGTTAAGGGCATCCTGCGAGAATTCGACCCTCAGGTCTCCCGTTGCCATCTGTACCAGCGAATCTACTATATTGGACATGGCATGGGCACTTCCCCTGTATAATACGACACCTATAACGATAACGACTATAACACAGACTGCGGCCAGCGCCACCATCGTGATTATGATCCTTTTTATAGCCTTGTTGATATCCTCGGTCTTTCTGAATGCAACCGTCATGCCTCCAACCGAACCGTCATCGGCAAGGACCGGAGCATACACACCGGAGTAAACCTGACCGGCTACCACATAATTGGGCCTGTAATATGTCTGCCTGCCCTTGACAACTGTATTGTAGATATCATCCGGCGCGAGAGTGTCGGCATTCTTGCGTCCCACCGGCGACCCGCTTACGGTTGTTATTGCCCTTATATTGTCATAGAATATGGCGTAATCAAGTCCCGTCCTCTCCTTGAGAGCACCGGTGAACTGGCCCTTAAAAGCAGTATCGCCCTTCCACAGGACATCGTCTTCATCAAGTGACCATTCCCCCTCATACATACGCTCGATCTCATCCGCCATCTGTATGGAAGCGGTCTTAAGGGTTTCCTCAACCAGCTGTTCGTATGTTCCGGACAGCTCGATCGCAGCAAAGCCCGTCAGCAATATGGCGATCACAGTGCATGCTATAACCGAAATAGTGATGATGTGCAGTACCAGTTTTCTCTTTCTTTTCGTACCCATAGTTCTCTCTTTCTTTTTTCTAACTAATCTCTGCCTTTTAATCAATTGTCTGACAGATGCCTACAGTGTCGAAAATATTATAGCATATTCTAAGAAATTGTACAATTGATAATTTAAGCTCATCCCGGCTCTATCCCAGCACCATGTCCCTGTATCTGGCAATTTCTTCTATATATTCTCTTCCTATCCCGCTTATGATCGAGTTCTTCCTGGCAATATATCCAATGGTCATCTTCTCATCCGTGTCAACCTTAAGAGCACAGTAATCATCACCGTTTAAGTCCTCGCACAGGATCCCCGAGCATAAAGTGTAGCCGTTCACGCCCTTGGCAAGATTGAGCATGGTCGCCCGGTCGTTTGCCCTTATTATCTGCCTGTACTGATTTGTACTCATAACCTCTTCGGCGTAGTAAGCCGAATTGTACTCACCCTGATCGAACACCAGGCAGGGGTAGTTATCCAACTCCTCAAGAGTCACCGGCTCTCCGGACTTAAGCTTCTCCTTGGCCAGCGGATTTTCCTTGCTTATATAGGCATATATCGGGCAGTCAAACAGTGGTGTGAATTCAAGTCCTGCTTCCGACAGCACCTTCTCAAGGACCTTTTTGTTAAAGTCATTCAGATATATGATCCCTATCTCGCTCTTCTGGTTCCTGACATTCGAGATGATCTCGTGGGTCTTGGTTTCATGAGCCTCGAATTCATAATCATCATATCCGTACCGGTTTACAAGCTCGATAAAGGCCTTTACCGCAAAGGAATAGTGCTGCATGGACACTGAGAACTGACGCTTTACATTGGTCCTTGTGATATACTTGGCGTCCAATATATCGTACTGTTCAACGACTGACTTTGCATAGCCTAAGAATTCGGCTCCCTTTACCGTAAGTGAGATCCCGTTCTTCGACCTGATGAAGATGTCAAAGCCTATCTCGTCCTCAAGGGCGTGCATGGCCCCCGTAAGGCTTGGCTGCGATATGAAGAGCTTCTTGGCAGCATCGTTTAATGAATTTTCTTTTGAGATCGCTATTGCGTATTTAAGTTGATTGAGTGTCATATTTACCCCCTGCTTCACAAAAAAAGGAGCCGGAGAACCGACCCCTGCTCCTTTTTTTATCTTATACTGCCGCGAATCCTTTTTCAAGGTCTGCGATGATATCGTCGATGTGCTCGGTTCCGATCGACAATCTTATCGTACTCTCCTCGATGCCGGTTTCCTTAAGAGCTTTTGCTGACAACTGCGAATGGGTAGTTGACGCCGGGTGTATGACCAGGCTCTTAACATCGGCAACGTTGGCAAGAAGGGAGAATATCTTAAGATTGTCGATGAACCTCCAGGCTTCGCTGCGTCCGCCCTTTATATCGAATGTAAAGATCGAACCGCCGCCATTAGGGAAGTACTTCTTGTAAAGGTCATGCTGGGGATGATCCTCGATAGCGGGATGGTTCACCTTAACTACTTTCGGGTGATTCTTAAGGAAATCGATCACCCTGATGGTATTCTCAACATGCCTCTCAAG
>DPZM01000254.1:4035-4783 GCA_003535955.1 Lachnospiraceae bacterium
CGCGGGCCCCAATGCATCATAGAAGGCAAGGCCGTGGTAGCTCGGGTTTGGATCAGAGAGCTGAGGATACTTGCCGCTTGCCTTAAAGTCGAACTTGCCCGACTCTACGATCACGCCGCCAAGGGTTGTGCCGTGGCCGCCGATGAACTTGGTAGCTGAGTGAACAACTATATCTGCTCCATGCTCGATCGGCCTTATAAGGTAAGGAGTTCCGAAAGTGTTGTCAATCACAAGGGGAAGTCCGTGCTTATGAGCTATTTCAGCTATCGCATCGATGTCCGGGATATCACTGTTCGGATTGCCGAGTGTCTCAAGGTATACTGCCCTTGTCTCATCCTTTATTGCTGCCTCAACTGCCTTAAGATCATGAATGTCAACGAAGCTTGTTTCTATTCCAAGCTGGGAAAGTGTGTTTGCTAACAGGTTGTAGCTTCCGCCGTAGATCGTCTCCTGAGCCACTATATGTCCGCCGCCGAGTGCCAGTGCCTCAAGCGCATATGTGATGGCCGCTGCTCCCGATGCAACCGCAAGGGCTGAAGTACCGCCTTCAAGTGCTGCCAGCCTCTGCTCAAGGACTGCCTGTGTTGAATTGGTTATCCTTCCGTATACGTTGCCGACCTCTGTCAGGCCAAACCTTGCTGCTGCACTGGCGCTGTCCTTAAATACATATGAAGTTGTCTGGTAAATGGGAACCGCCCTTGCGTCTGACGCCGGATCCGGCTCTTCCTGTCCTACGTGTAACTGTAAT
>DPZM01000072.1 GCA_003535955.1 Lachnospiraceae bacterium
TGAGGCTAATCCAGGCGGAGCACCCCAAGAAGAAATAACAGCTTTTCTAACAAACAAGTAATGATAAGAATATGGCAAAGGTATTTTTTACATATGCCCAGCAATTGTATAAGTTGGAATATGAGAAGGGGCTTATTATCAATGACAAGCAGTATGCTGAGAAGAAACTTAAGGAAATAAGCTTATTGGCTTTTTGACTAGCGCTATATCTCTTCCGAGCAACTATTCCTATATCGTTCATCACGTAAATGCCTATGGGAATGTTCCGCTTTGGGTTGCTATGAACGCGCTGACCTTTGGAAATGTAGCAGCTATGTACCAATATTCAACATCTGATATACGCGCTAAGGTTAGTCAGAATTATGAACATGTAACCGAAGCTCAGTTACATCAGTTTATTCGTGTAATTGCCAATTGCAGATACGTTTGCGCTCATGGAGAACGCTTATTCCAGTATAAATCAAGAATAGAGGGCCCGGATACAGTATTGCATAAAAAGCTTGGGATTAAACGTAAGAATAAAAGCTATGTTTTAGGCAAACAAGATTTATTTGCGATTGTTATAGCTTTGAGGTATTTGCTGAGTAATGATGAGTTTAAGGAGTTTAAAAAGGGGCTGAAACTCCTTATTAAGAGAGTAAACAAAGAATGTCCGCATATATCAGAAAGATAATGCGCGTAGCTTGAGCCATGCGCTTGTGAAAAAGACATTCCAGATGAATGCTTGCTTTCAGACTGGGATGTCTTTTTTTACAAGCATACGGCGAATGCCGCGACAACGAGGAACAAGCGAAGCAGTTCCGAGTCTGTCGGCATGGCGGAATCGAGGCTGTGCGTAGATTACGCAGATAATGCAAGCGAAGGGAATTGTCTCTTGGATGCAGATTAGTTCTACAACTTAAGGAATTTAAAATCATGGATATCCAAACCGGTACTGATTGCTCCTGACGGATCCAAGCTTAAAGAAGGCACCGATTATAAGAAGCTCAGCGAAGATGATTATTACTATGTAGGAAAAGGTGCGGGATACCCCTTGGAAGCAGGAACCGAAATAACCATAACCATTACGGGAACAGGTAACTACGAAGGATCTACCGCAATATGTATTTACAGGATCATAAACGCCGACAACAGTATTGCCAAGGCTAAATTCAAGATCAGGGATAAGAAATATGTAAAAGGCAGCAAGGTATATCTTACGGCGGATGATTTTACAACTGCGATAGCAGCAGACAAGACTACGAATCTTACGCTTGGAGAAGACTTTATCATAACGGATTATTCCAAGAATGATAAGAAGGGAACTGCCAAAGTCACTCTCAGGGGACGCGGACAATGGGGCGGAGCCCAGACAGTGTCATTTAAGATAGTTCCTGCAGATCTGTAAATAAATACCTGAGCAAAAAACCTATACTTTTGGGGGTAGTGCATATGTCTTTTTTGGTATATTATATAAATTAAGTCACGGTGCAATCCAATGACTTATAAAATACAATTGCCAAAATAATTGTAAGGAGGAAGGAAAATGTACAGAAAAAGCTTTATGAAAATGGCCGCAGTTCTACTGGCTGCAGCATGTACGGTGACCGCAGTCCCGCAGGCTGCGTTCGCGGATGAGCTTATAAGCAGTGAACCTGTTTTGGTGGCAGACGAGCCTGTAACAGCTGACGGTGAGGTCCTGGTTACGGAGGATGAAGAGGTAGCTTCGGGTGATGAAGCAGCAACTTTTGATGAGGATGACATCCTGAATGATGGTGCTTCGGAAGCTGAGGCTTTCGACGGAAATGATGCTGCTGCCCCTGAAAAGGATGATTTTGAGGCAGACAGGGAGGCAGATCCGGAGTTTAAGAAAGCTACTTCTGTTTCGCTCGATCAGAAAGTAGAAGGCACGGCAACTAAGGAAAGCTTCAAGTATTACAAGTTTGTACCCGCTACAACCGGAAGATATTATGTTGCCGGAACAAATAACAAAGATATGTGCTTCAGAATGACTGACAGCGAAAAATATGTTACTACCACAGATAAAGCATATTATTACCATGATAACAGGTTATATCATAAGGATAACGAACCCTTTGATCTGATCAAGGGAAAAACTTACTATATTGTGGTTGAACCTGAAGATGGTAAGGATGAAGTGACATTTGACTTTACGATCTCATTAGGGTTTGAAGTTACGCTGTCAAGACAGGAAGAACCGAAGGAGATTTCATTCGGTCAGAAATATGAAGGTCATCTTTGTTATGATGAATTCATGAATACTGAGAAGGGTTACTATTCTTATGTAAATAATTATTACAAATTTACCCTGACTAAGCCGGCGACCTTTACTTTAAATGTAAAGGATGATTCCAATGATGGCAGCCGTGCCTACACAATTTATAATATAGTCACAGATCTTGATGACGTGAATGCATATAAAGACTATAACATGGCATGGCAGTGGAAAACCCATCATCAGTCAGAATATGGTTATCTTAATTACAGTACTAAATCTGCTAATACATGGCTGAAAACTACCGATGGTTCTGATTCGGCTAAGATCAGCCTGTTGGCAGGAACGTACTATATGCCTATCTATGGATCTTTCGGTACCACTTATGATAAGCCGTTAAATTACGAATTCTCGATCACGGATGTAAAGTATCTGGAGAAAAAGGGTAATGAAACCATTATATACGATGATTGCATAAACGGAAGCAATGACTGGTATGATTACCTTTCCACCGATTATGATGAGTATTATGATGATACGCAGCATGGTCCCATGCCTATTATAGAATTAAACAAGACCTATCACGGTATACTTACGGAGGACAGCCTGAAGGATTATTATCATTTTACACTTAACAGTAACAGTCCCTTATACCTGACTCTCGAAACGGATGAATGGATCGGAGAAGTTGAAGTAAGTTTCCTGTATAAAAAGCAAATTGGAGTATCAAGCTTCTATTTTAAAAAGTCAATGGTTGCATCTCCCGGTGCTCCGCTACCTTCAGTCAAGCTTGAAGCTACTGATACTGATGTATACAAGGGCTCCGGTTTTGTAAAGGGTGAATATGAAGTATTTATTCAAGCTAAAAAGGTAGATGATGGACCGAACAAGATTCATCGTGGTACTACAGGACAGTATAAGTTCATGATCTCTACCGGCAAGACCGGATCAAAGCCCGTAAGCTCGCTTAAGCTTGATAATAAGAAAGATAATGTTATTGCTCTTGGTGTTGGTGAAAAGACAACTCTTACGGCAACTGTAGGACCCAAGGGTGCATCGGATACTACAGTCAATTTTGATGTTTTGTCTACCGAGCCAGGCATTATTGAAGTAAAACAGAAGGAACTTGCTGAGGGTGAAACGGCTGCGCCCGGTGAAACGAAGCTTGAAATAACGGCACTAAAAGAAGGTCCGGCCATAATAGCTATAAAGACCAATGGAGTAAATTCAAAGAATAAACCGCTTGAAGCAACATGCATGGTTTCTGTGATCGCTAACACTGTTTGCGAGCAGCCCGTAGCGGTAAGGGAGAAGATCGATCTTGGCGGGGAAACATATTTTAATACAACTGAAATAGCAAACACCGACAAATTTGATGTTATTTCCGATGATCCCAAGATTAAGGGCATCGGATCCGTTTCGAAGGGACAGTTTACAGCCAAGAAGGCCGGCAAGGTTCATATTATATGGAAAAAGAAAGATGGTAAGACCTATGTACCTAAGAAGAAGATCACTATCGATCTGAAGATGCCTGAATACAAGAAGAATGATAAGGGTAAGGACATCAAGGCATCAGATACTGTCCTTAAGAGAAATACATATATCGATCCTTCTGATTGGCTGCTTAATCTTGATAAGGCAGAAACAATAAAACCTGATTCATTTGAATTGGATGCAGCTTCTGTCAAGAACGGCCTGGCTTCGATTGATGGGACCGGCAGAGTAACTGTATTAAAGCCCGGCAGTATTAAAGTAACCGCGCTTTACGGTGAGGGAAAGAACGCCTCCAAGATGGTATATACCATAAAGTCCAAGGTTCCCTTTATCAAAGAAGCAAAGGTTAAGCCTGACGCCGTTAAGGCAAAGGCAAAGGATAAGGTGGTAACCCTTGCCGTATCCAACCTGCCTAAGTCAGTAAAGCTTACCGCTGCCGATTGGAAAATAAGAACAGCCATCCTTGATGAACAGGGCAATG
>DPZM01000121.1:0-1123 GCA_003535955.1 Lachnospiraceae bacterium
AATACCGCGACCACGATCAATGTAATTGTAACCGGTGACACCTTACACCTCCTATTTAATTATTCCAACAAATCCATGTTATTCTAACACAATATATCCCGGGCATGCAACAAAATCCTTTAAATCCTGACATCCTTGTGTTATAACATATATTAGTTGTTTTTTGAGGGGGCATTACATACGAGGAGCATTATATTATGAAGAAATACAGAGAATTGGCGGCGATACTTGGGACCTGCCTGTTGCTTTGCGGATGTGGAACTTCTGCATCCTCAGTATCTGCAGATAATGTGGCTCAGGAAATAGAAGCAGTAGAGAATATACTGAGCAGCATAGATCCGGATGAGTATATAGAGCTTGGACAGTATAAGGGACTTAACGTTACCAGGATAGCGGCCGAAATAACCCCGGAAGATTTAGAGGCCGAATTTAAGGAAAATCTTGGATATCTGCTTGAACCGGAAGAAGTTACGGACAGGGATGATGTCAGGGAAGGAGATACGGTAAACATTGATTTTACAGGTAAGATAGACGGTGAGGCATTTGAAGGCGGAAGCGCCAAAGGGTATGATTTGACGATAGGTTCAGGTCAGTTTATCGCAGGATTTGAGGAAGGACTTATTGGCAAGAAAGTCGGAGAAGAGACAGCGCTTGATCTTACATTTCCCGAGAATTATCCAAATGACAAGGGACTTGAAGGAAAACCGGTGGTATTTGAGGTATCTGTCAATTCCATTAAGAGAATGCCCGAGCCTACCGATGACAATATAAAGAAGGCAACGGAAGGTAAATTCTCTACAATAGAGGAATACCGCAAATCAATAAAGGAAAGTCTTGAAAAAAGTGCGGTTGATTATGCCGACAGTACCATGTATAAGGATCTGTGGGAGCAGGTTGTTGACAATGCAAAGCTTAAGAAGGATATTCCGGAAGCGTTGACCAAAGATAAAATGGACATTATAGCCGAGAATGCAAAGTCATATGCCAAAATGTACGGACTTGACTGGGACGGATATTTATCTCAGGTTGTCGGTAAGACCCAGGAGGAGTTTGATTCGGAAGCCATGGAGTACGCAAGCAGGGCAGCCAAGGAGAGCCTGGTGCTCATGGCACTTGCAAAAGC
>DPZM01000121.1:1276-9014 GCA_003535955.1 Lachnospiraceae bacterium
CTAAGCTCGGTAGATATAAATCAGTTCAGAGAATATATATTAACATCCAAAGTGCAGGAATTCATTGCAGACAATGCAAATATAAAGACTGAATAATACAAATTTATGAAGAAAAGGCAGGTAAGACCATGGAATTAACACAGATCAGGGAATTATACAGAAACAAGGAAGAATATTATGATAAGAAGGTAACCGTAGGCGGATGGGTAAGAAGCATAAGGGATTCCAAGACCTTCGGTTTTATCGTTATGAACGACGGTACATTTTTTGAACCTTTGCAGATAGTGTACGGAGACAGGCTTGCGAATTTTGCCGATATAAACAGGATAAACGTAGGAGCAGCCCTTATAGTCACAGGTACCCTTGTTGCAACCCCACAGGCCAAGCAGCCCTTTGAGATACAGGCAGATGAGGTTGTTATAGAAGGAGCATCCACACCCGATTACCCCCTTCAGAAGAAGAGACATACGCTGGAGTATTTAAGGACAATAACTCATCTGCGAGCAAGGACCAATACCTTCCAGGCAGTGTTCAGGGTTCGTTCGCTTGCGGCATATGCGATACATAAGTTCTTCCAGGAGAGGGGATTCGTATATGTCCATACACCTCTTATAACCGGAAGTGACTGTGAAGGTGCGGGCGAGATGTTCCGTGTTACGACCCTTGATATGGATGAAATACCCAGGACAGAAGAAGGAAAGGTTGATTTTTCACAGGATTTCTTCGGCAAGGAGACCAACCTTACCGTAAGCGGACAGCTTAACGGTGAGACCTATGCGATGGCATTTAAGAATATCTATACCTTCGGTCCTACCTTCAGGGCTGAGAACTCGAATACAACAAGACATGCTGCCGAATTCTGGATGATCGAACCGGAGATGGCTTTTGCTGACCTTAAGGATGATATGGTCCTTGCAGAGAGTATGATCAAGTATATCATCAGATATGTAATGGAGAATGCCCCTGAAGAAATGGCTTTCTTTAACCAGTTCATGGATAAGGGCCTTATCGAGAGGCTTGAGCATGTAGTCAATTCGGATTTCGGGCATGTTACCTATACGGATGCCATTAAGATACTTGAAAAACATAATGATGAGTTCGAATACAAGGTATTCTGGGGTTGTGACCTTCAGACGGAGCATGAGAGGTACCTTACGGAGAAGGAATTCAAGAGGCCGGTATTCGTTACGGACTATCCCAAGGAGATAAAAGCTTTTTATATGAAGCTTAATGAAGATGGCAAGACTGTTGCCGCTATGGACTGTCTGGTTCCCGGTATCGGAGAGATAATCGGAGGAAGCCAGAGGGAGGACGATTACGATAAGCTGCTTGCCAGGATGGAAGAACTGGGACTTAAAAAGGAGGATTATGACTTTTACCTTGATCTTCGTAAATACGGTTCCGCAAGACATTCCGGTTTTGGCCTGGGATTTGAGAGATGCGTTATGTATCTTACCGGAATGGCCAACATAAGGGATGTCATTCCCTTCCCCAGAACAGTAAACAATTGTGAGCTGTAATATTTACATTTTGTTACAATTATGTTAACATAACATATGAGGGAAATTGTAACATTTAGGGATAAATGCCGTCGGCAGGTTTTGTGGGGGCACTGCCTTATAAAGGAGTATAAATGAGAAAAAGGGGTATTTTACTGTTTTTAGTGCTTACTCTTTCTGTTATGCCGGTAATGAATGTATCGGCGGTTACCAAGAATGAAGCACAGGAGCAGAAAAAGGCAGCTCAGAAGGGGTTGGATGCTGTCAACAGCAGTATAAACAGTATAGAGGAAAATAAAGAGGCCGTGGAGGAAGAGATCACTGAGATAGATGCTCAGCTTGTTGATCTTTTGCTTACGGTCGATCTTATTTCAGATGATATCAATTCAAAACAGGCGGCGATAGATGAGGCTCAGGCTGAATATGAGGTAGCCAAGAGCCAGGAAGAAGAACAATACGCTTCCATGAAAAGACGCATCAAATTTATGTACGAGAAGGGTGATAAGAAGTACATAGAGATGTTTCTTCAATCTGAGAGTATTGCCGATATCGTTAACAAATCCGACTATGTTGAACTCCTGTATGAATACGACAGACAGATGCTTCTGAATTATCAGGCGACCAAGGAGGAAGAAGCCAGGATCAGGGAAAGGCTTGAGGATGAAAAGAGTGAACTTGTTGAAATGCAGGATGAGTATGTAGCTGAATCCGAGCATCTTCAGGAACTTATAGATCAAAAGAGAAGCACACTTGCCAATTTTGAAGCTGAGCTCTCAGCAGCAAAAAAGAAAGCAAATGAATACCAGACACAGATAAAAAAACAAACGGCGGTGCTTAAGGAAATAGAAGCGGCTGAGGCCAAGAAGAGGGCCGAAGAGGAAGCCCGAAAGAAGAAGGAAGCTGAGGCTAAGAAAAAAGCCGAAGAAGAGGCCAAGAAGAAGTCAGAAGAGGATAAGAAAAACAAGGACGCCGAGAATAAGGAAAACGTAGAAGAGAATACACCGAACGACAGTAAGGAAGAAGATAATTCAAACACCGGTGATAACAATGAAGGTGGTGAAACCCCTGAAGTAAAGGAAGAACCTGCACAAACTGAAGAACCTGCTCCTGCAAAGGAGCCGGCATCACCCGGAGATGCGGGCAAGGGTAAGCAGATTGCTGATTTTGCCTGCAGGTATGTGGGTAATCCGTACGTATCGGGAGGAACATCCCTTACAAACGGAGCTGACTGTTCCGGATTTACATGGGCGGTATATAATAACTTCGGATATTCACTTCCCAGAAGTTCCTATTCGCAGTCTACCTATGGACGGGAGGTCAGTTATTCAGAGGCACAGCCCGGTGATATAATTTACTATGGCGGTCATGTGGGAATATATATCGGAGGCGGCAAGATAGTTCATGCTTCCACGGCAGCTACGGGAATAAAGATAAGCAATGCCCTGTACAGGTCCATAATAACGGTAAGAAGAATAGTATAAGTAACAAAAGGTTCCGGATGAAAGAATCCGGAACCTTTTTATTTGGAAAACTTATGAATATAATAGGCGAACATATCCTTCCACAGCCCCGGATGGAACATCATGAGCATGGGGAAGAGTTCAAGACGTCCTGCCAGCATATCAAACATAAGGATAAACTTGGAGAAAACAGAAAAATGTGAGAAGTTCTGAGTGGGCCCGACCATCGAAAGACCGGGTCCTATATTATTAATAGTTGCCGCAACTGCAGTGAAATTGGTAACAAGGTCATTACCGTCTATTGAAACCAGAAGGACGGATAACGAGAAGATGATAACAAATGAAACAAAGAAAACATTTGTAGCGCGAACGACTTCGTGTTCTATAGCCTTGTCATCCATCTTGATTTTTTTGATGCTCTTGGGATGAACATAAGAGATCATTTCCTTTATTATGGTCTTTCTAAGGATAATAAGCCTTGAGACCTTTATTCCACCACCGGTTGAGCCTGCACATGCTCCGATGAACATAAGGAATACGAGTACAGTCTGGCAGACAGCAGGCCATTTATCAAAGTCTACAGAAGAAAATCCGGTAGTGGTTATGATCGAAGCAACCTGAAAGGCAGAAGCCCTCAGGGCATCGATAGGATTCGCAAATGTACGCATAATACGTGTAAAGATAATAGCTATGGCAATAAGAATAATAGCGAAGTAATGAAGAACTTCCTCCATGGTGACAGCCTTTTTAAACTGCTTAAAAAGTATAAGGTAATAAGCATTAAAATTAACTCCGAAAAGGATCATAAAAACAGTAACGACCCACTGAAGATAGGGGGAATAGCTTGTAAAGCTGTCATTCTTTATACCGAATCCACCTGTACCCGCAGTTGCGGTCGAGGTACATATGGCTTCAAACAGCGGCATGTCTCCTAACAAAAGAAAGATGATCTCAACGATAGTAAGAACAAAATAAATGATATAGAGTATCCTTGCGGTTGAACGGATCTGAGGGACAAGCTTACCCACAGAAGGTCCCGGGCTTTCCGCCTTCATGATATTCATCTGGGAACCGCCGCCTATGGGGATAATGGCAAGAAGAAATACAAGTACGCCCATACCTCCGATCCAGTGAGTAAAGCATCGCCAGAAGGTAGAACATTTACTTAGATATTCAACCTCCGGAAGAATGGATGCACCGGTAGTTGTAAAGCCGGATACCGTTTCAAAAAGAGCATCGGTTAAGGAAGGAATCTCACCTGTAAGATAAAAGGGAAGGCTCCCGAAGAAACTTAAAAAAATCCAGCTTAAAGAGGTGATTATGCAGCCTTCCTTAAGGTAAAAGACAAAGGATGTGGGTTTTCTTAAGGACATGCCAATGCCCAAAAAGCCACAGATGGCAGCCACGATCAGATAATAAAGACCAAACCTTTCCCTGTATATAAGAGATATGATACCGGGAAGGAGCAGAAGTGCCGCTTCTATTTTAAGCACCTGCCCTAAAGTATATCGAACTATCGAACTATTCATTATAACGCTCCGTACTGAACTATTTAAGTATATCGACTATACTGTTAAAGCCGGTATGTGTAGTAACAATCATTACCGAATCACCTACCATCAGGCAGTCGGAACCGCTTGGCATAAATATCTTACCGGCCCTGTTGATAAGGGCGATGATAAGATTATTCTTAAGAGAAAGATCTGCAAGCGTGATCCCGGTAACCTGTGATTCCTTGTCTATCATAAACTCAATGGCTTCGACCCTGTGATCATACATGTGGTAGAGGGTTTCTATGTTTGAATTAATTGAAGCCTTCTTGGCTCTTACATAGGCGATTATCGCTTCAGATGTTATATATCTGGGATAAACGATGCTTCCAAGATCCAGCTTACTGATGACACCGCGGAAATTGATACGGTTTATCTTGGTAATGACCTTTGCCTTACTTACCTGTTTAGCATATAGTGTCAGGATGATGTTTTCCTCATCTATTCCTGTAAGAGGTATGAAGGCATTGGCCTTTTCTATTCCTTCTTCATGGAGGAGTTCCTCGCTTGTTCCGTCACCGTTAATGATTATCGCCTTGGGAAGCAGGATACTCAGTTCTTCACATCTGTTCTTGTCATTTTCCACTATCTTAACCGACATTCCCATATTAAGAAGACTGTTTGCAAGATAATATGCAGCCTTACCGCCGCCTATTATCATGACATCCTTGACTTTGTTGCTCTTTACACCTATCTGTGAGAAGAAATCCTTAACACTTCTTCTTGGAGAAACGAAGGAAATGATGTCGTCGCTCAGTATCCTGTCATTACCTGAGGGTATGAATACCTTGTCATCGCGTTCTATTGCACATATAAGGATTTTGGTCTTTATGACAGAGGAAAGATCGCAGATACGAATCTGGTTAAGCGGACTGTCCTCGTTTATCTTGAACTTGATAAGCTCGGCCTGTCCGTGGGCAAAGGAACTGACTTCAAGGGCTGACGGCATACAGAGGATACGGGAAATCTCCTTGGCGACCTCGAATTCCGGGTTTATGATCATGGCCAGTCCCAGCTGATCGGTAAGATACTGGATCTCCCTGCTGTATTCAGGTGTTCTTACACGGGCAATGGTGGCACAGTTACCAACCTGCTTGGCAACCGTACAGCATAAGAGGTTAAGCTCGTCAGATCCTGTAACTGCTATCATAAGATCGGCATTTTTAATACCGGCTTCTTCCTGAGTCGTAAAACTGGCTCCGTTTCCCTCAACACCCATTATATCGAAGGTATTGGTAAGAGCTTCCAGGTTCTTGGCATTTTTATCTATTATGGTTATCTCATTGCCTTCCTTGCTTAAGATCTCTACAAGGGTAGAGCCTACCTTGCCGCAACCTACTATTATTATCTTAAGTCCCTGCTTGACGGGACTTTTCCGACCAAACATATTCAATATCTCCCTTCTGAATCAAGCAATATAATACCACTTTATTAATAAAAAAGCATTAAATTGTTGTAATTATTGGTAAAATGCAAGATTGAAAGAAGATGTTACAAAGTGTATGATAATATTATTCATCAGATAAAGTGACTATACTCATATTAGGGAGACAGAACATGGATAAGGAAAAAGTCATAGTCATTGACTTCGGAGGCCAGTATAACCAGCTTGTGGCAAGACGTGTCCGTGAATGCAATGTATACTGTGAAATATACTCATATAAGATCCCGCTTGAAAAGATAAGGGAGATGAAACCAAAGGGGATCATCCTGACCGGAGGGCCTAACAGTGTGTATGAAGAGGGAGCACCGGCAGCCGGAAGAGAATTGTTTGAGATCGGTGTTCCGATTTTGGGACTCTGTTACGGTGCCCAGCTTATGAACCATGTACTCGGTGGAGAAGTGAAAAGGGCAGATGCGAGGGAATATGGTAAAACTAGGACTCTGATAAATTCGGAATCCAGGCTTTTTGAAGGTGTGGGAGCGGCACTTGATCCCAGGGAAAGCTTCTCAGATGTGTTAAGTAATCAGGAGAGGTTAAACAAAAGCTTTGATGAAGCCAAGACACTGGTGACGCAGGTCTGGATGAGTCATTTTGATTATATCTCAAAAACGGCTCCCGGATTTAAAACTGTTGCATATACGGCCAATTGTCCGGTGGCGGCAGCTGAGGATGAGGAAAAGAAGCTATATGCCATTCAGTTCCATCCCGAGGTACTTCATACGCCCGAAGGAACGAAGATCCTGTATAATTTTGTAAGAAGGATCTGCGGATGCAGGGGTGATTGGCGAATGGATGCATTTGTTGAAAATGCGATAAGAACAGTCCGCACTCAGGTCGGGGACGGTAAGGTTCTGCTTGCACTGTCCGGAGGCGTTGACTCTTCCGTACTTGCGGCTCTTCTGTCAAAGGCCATAGGAAATCAGCTTACATGTGTATTTGTTGATCATGGACTTCTCAGGAAGAATGAGGGTGATGATGTTGAGAAGATATTCGGCGAAAGCGGCCGGTTTGATCTTAACTTTGTAAGGGTTAATGCACAGGAGAGATATTATAAGAAGCTTGAAGGAGTCAGTGAGCCCGAGAATAAAAGGAAGATCATAGGCGAGGAGTTCATAAGGGTATTTGAAGAAGAAGCGGAGAAGATAGGCAGGGTTGATTTTCTGGCCCAGGGTACCATTTATCCCGATGTTGTGGAGAGCGGTCTTGGCGGTGAGTCAGCGGTCATAAAATCCCATCACAATGTTGGTGGTCTCCCGGATCATGTTGATTTTAAGGAAATAATAGAACCGCTTCGAGATCTCTTTAAGGATGAAGTCAGAAAGGTTGGAATCGAACTGGGACTTCCGAAGAAGCTTGTGTTCAGGCAGCCCTTCCCGGGTCCGGGGCTGGGAGTAAGGATAGTAGGTGAAGTGTCGGCCGAAAAAGTCAGGATAGTCCAGGAGTCGGATGCGATTTACAGGGATGAAGTAGACAGGGCGGTAGAGGATTACATTAAGGAAAAGGGCCAGGAGCCTGACTGGAAGCCGGACCAGTATTTCGCTGCTCTTACCGATATGAGGAGTGTCGGCGTAATGGGCGATGAGCGCACATATGATTACGCAGTGGCGCTCAGGGCCGTAAATACCATAGATTTCATGACTGCGGAAGCATCAAACATTCCTTTTGAGGTGCTGCAAAGGGTCATGAGCAGGATCATCAACGAAGTCAGGGGTGTGAACAGGGTATTCTATGACCTGACGAGTAAACCACCCGGGACGATAGAGCTGGAATAATACCCAGCGGCTT
>DPZM01000217.1 GCA_003535955.1 Lachnospiraceae bacterium
GCCAAGCAGTTCCTTCTTGATATGTCACCTGCAGGACGTCAGGTTCATTTCAAGGCTATGAGGAAGCTTGCAGCCGAGCATCCTTCGGAGAAGGTTGGTGAGGAGATCCGCAAGCTTTACAGCTGGAATAATGAAGAGGATAAGCTTATCAATAACTAATCCTTGCATTTGCAAAAGGTTTATGGTAAACTATCGAAGTTGTTGTAAGATAAGTAGGCGGTCCGCTGCTTAGGCATCATAAGGAATCTTCCGTTTGGGGTTTGGCCTTGTGATCAGGTAAGAACGTCAGGGTTTTAAGGAGGTTTCATTATGAACGAAATAATCAAAAGCATTGAAGCTGAGCAGATGAAGGAAAGCGTTCCCGAGTTTGCGGTTGGCGATACCGTCAGGGTACATGCCAAGATCAAGGAAGGAAACAGGGAGAGGATCCAGATTTTCGAGGGTACCGTTCTTAAGAGACAGGGCGGAAGTAACCGCGAGACCTTCACCGTCAGGAAGAATTCAAACGGTGTTGGTGTTGAGAAGACATGGCCGCTTCACTCACCTTTCGTTGAGAAGATCGAAGTGGTAAGACGCGGTAAGGTAAGAAGGGCTAAGCTGTTCTACTTAAGAGATCGTGTCGGTAAGGCCGCTAAGGTTAAAGAAGTTGTTAAATAATCATGTGGTGACTTTAAGGGGCAAATACCTTTCGTATTTGCCCCTTTGGTGTTTTTATGAGAAGAAAGAAGAAAAGCGGGCTTGATCTCCAGCTGGATCTGCCCGGAAACGACAGACGAAGAAATAAAATGGCAATCCTGTATGAAGTGCTCTTCTGGGTTTTCGGATCCATGGCCGCTGTTTTTCTGGGGATAATGACGGTTAATTTTGTCGGGATCAAGACCAGTATAATAGGTTCATCCATGGAGCCTTCACTCCATAACGGTGAGGAGGTCCTTCTGAATAAGATAGTATATCAGTTCTCTGTTCCGGAAAGGGGTGATGTGATCGCCTTTCACCCGAACGGGGATGAGAATACCCACCTGTATGTAAAAAGGATAGTAGGACTTCCCGGTGAGACGATACAGATCAAACAGGGTTCGGTATATATAGACGGGGAAATGAAGGTAATGGATACACCCACTGAGGATCCGGGTATAGCAGCCGAAGCGATAAAGCTTTCGGATGATGAGTATTTTGTCATGGGAGACAACCGGGATAATTCCGAGGACAGCAGAAGCGCAAACATCGGAAACGTATCCCGTGAAATGATCGAGGGTAAGGTCTGGTACCATATGAAGTACGAAGATACTAGAATGGGAAGGGTGGAATAATGGTTTATCAATGGTTTCCGGGCCACATGCAGAAGGCCTTCCGTATGATGGAGGAGGATATTAAGCTCATAGATCTTGTTATAGAGCTGGTTGATGCCAGGGCCCCTCTTGCCACAAGAAATCCCGATATAGATAAGCTTGCAAAAGGCAAGTCAAGAATGATGATCCTTAATAAAGAAGATCTTGCCGATCCGGCGGTAAATGATGAGTGGACTGCTCTGTATACCCAAAAAGGATACAGCGTTGTAAGGATAAACTCAAGGACCGGAGAAGGTATAAACAGGATAAAGCCCGCCATACAGGAAGCATGTAAGGATAAGACAGAACGGGACAGGAAACGGGGCATAAAGAACAGGCCGGTACGGGCCATGGTAGTAGGAATCCCGAATGTCGGTAAGTCAACCTTTATCAATTCCCTGGCAGGTAAGGCTGCGACCAAGACAGGCAACAAGCCCGGAGTTACTAAGGGTAAACAGTGGATAAGGCTTAACAAAGACGTGGAGCTGCTTGATACACCCGGAGTCCTCTGGCCTAAGTTCGAGGATCAGGAAATCGGGAAAAGGATCGCCTTTATCGGTTCCATCAATGACGAGATCATAGAAAAGCAGGAGCTTGCATGTGAGCTTCTTGACTATCTTAAAGATACGGCAGGCGGATATATACGGATGGTTTCCGAAAGATACGGAGTTGATACCGGTAAGGTCTCGCATGAAGTGCTTGCGGATATTGCTCTTGTGCGTAAATGCCTTGTCAAGGGCGGAGAGGCCGATCTTGACAGGGCCGCGGGGATACTCATTGATGAATTCAGGAGCGGGAAACTGGGGAGGATATCACTGGAGAAGCCCTAACTGATATTTTTGACCGCCCGTACGAAAGGTTTATAACATGGAAAGGAAAATCACAAATATCAAGAACGAGCTGGCCGAGCTTGAAAATCCGGATCTGCCCGGTTTTATAAACGAATATTCAAATGATGAGAGGCCGGGCGTACGCTCACTTGTTGAGAAGGCCCGAAAAAGATATGCAAAATATGAAGCAGAGCTAAAAAGGATCGAGGGTATGAAGGAGTATGAGCGGAAATACCCGGATTTTAAGCTTATATGCGGGATCGATGAGGTCGGAAGGGGGCCTCTGGCGGGACCGGTTGTGGCGGGTGCCGTGATACTTCCGAAAGATTCTTGCATTTTATATGTTAATGATTCCAAGAAATTGTCCGAAACAAAAAGAGAAGAGCTTTATGACGTTATCATGAAGGAGGCCGTTTCGGTCGGTCTGGGTTTTGTTGATAATATAAGGATAGATGAGATAAACATACTTCAGGCAACATATGAGGCTATGAGGCAGGCTATAAGCAGGCTTGATCCAAGGCCCGATCTTCTCCTTAATGATGCGGTCACGATTCCGGGAGTTGATATTAAGCAGGTACCGAT
>DPZM01000169.1 GCA_003535955.1 Lachnospiraceae bacterium
CTGTTATTAGTGATATTTACAGTCCAGCCATGAGGATGACCTATGGGAAGATATGAGTTCAGCAGTAAGAACCGCGAGCTGATGGAGAACTCACTCGTACCGTTCGCCATATACCAGTTTATCGATAAGCGTGTAGTCACGCTTATTCTGTCTGCGGGTTTTCTCAAGCTCTTTAACTATAGCGACAGGGATCAGGCTTATTATGACATGGACCATGACATGTATAAGGATGCGGATCCTGAGGATGCTGCCAGGATCGCGGATGCAGCCTTAAGGTTCGCGACGGAGGGCGGCAGGTATGATGTAATATACAGGACCAGAAGGTCTGACGGCGGTGAGTATACGATCGTTCATGCGATAGGTGAGCACTTTGTTACCGACTCGGGTGTGAGGCTTGCCCAGGTGTGGTATATGGATGAGGGATCGTATTCAGGGGATAACAGCACAGGTGAGCTTACGGCATCTTTAAAGAAGGCTATCCGCAGGGAGAGCATGATCAAGGCAAGCTACTATGACCACCTGACGGGACTTCCTTCAATGACTTATTTCCTTGAGCTGGCTGATGCCGGCTGTAAAAAAATAGTCGATGAGGGCGGCTGTCCGGCATTTCTTTTCCTGGATCTTACCGGGATGAAGAACTTCAATCACAAGCACGGATTTTCGGAAGGGGATAATCTCCTCCGTTCATTTTCAAGGCTTCTTATAAGGCATTTCAGCAATGAGAACTGCAGCCGCTTCGGCCAGGACCATTTCGCCATATTCACCGATGAAAGCGGGATAGACGATAAGCTCCATGAGATCTTCAGGGAGTGGCAGAGCACGGGCAAGTCAAAATCACTTCCTGTCCGTGTGGGAGTTTATGTTGCCAACTTTGACAAGAGCAGTAATTTTGACATATCAACGGCATGCGACAATGCCAAGACCGCCTGTGATACCTTAAGAAATTCCTATGTTTCCAGCATCAGCTACTATAACAAGGAACTGGCGGATAACCTTGACCGTAAGGATTATATCATTTCCAATTTTGAAAGAGCCCTTTCGGAGAAATGGATAAATGTATACTACCAGCCCATAGTCAGGGCCGTAAACGGGAAGGTGTGCGATGAGGAGGCGCTGGCAAGGTGGATAGATCCTGTAAGGGGCTTTATGTCGCCGGCTGATTTTATTCCCACACTCGAGGAAGCTCATCTTATCTACAAGCTCGATCTCTATGTGGTTGATCAGATAATCGAGAAGCTTAAGATAATAGAGAAAGAAGGCCTTCACAAGGTACCCCAGTCTGTAAACCTGTCAAGGACTGACTTTGATGAATGTGATATCGTAAGTGAGATATGTACCCGTATGGACAATGCGGGTCTTGATCACAGCCTGCTCACTATTGAGATAACCGAGAGCATTGTGGGAACTGACTTTGAATTTATGAAAAAGCAGGTTGACCGCTTCAGAAGGCTGGGCTTTAAGGTGTGGATGGATGATTTCGGAAGCGGTTATTCGTCCCTTGATGTCCTTCAGGACCTGGAATTTGACCTTATTAAGTTTGATATGCGCTTCCTGAAACAGATGGATAAGGGGAACAACAGCAGGGTGATCCTGACCGAGCTTATGAGGATGGCGACAAATCTGGGCCTTGAGACAGTGTGTGAGGGTGTTGAGACGGTCGAACACGTCAACTTCTTAAGGGATGTGGGCTGCAGCAAGCTTCAGGGCTATTATTTTACCAAGCCCATTCCTCTTGATCAGATACTCTACAGGTACAGGACAGGCATACAGATAGGATTTGAGGATCCGGAAGAATCGGATTACTATGACATTCTGGGTAAGCTTAACCTGTATGATCTTGACTGGGTTGCCGGAGGCGGAAACACGGACCTTGACAAGTACTTTACAACCCTTCCGATGGTGATCATGGAGCTTAACGATACAGCAGTCCGTATAGTAAGGTCCAATCCTTCATATCGCGATTTTGCGGGTCGGATGCTTGTAAGAAATATCGGTGAAGAATTTGAGGAATTCGACACTATACCCGAGCACCGCAGGGAATCCTTTTTAAGTCCCATGATCCAGTGTGCGATACATGGTATAGGACAGCTTGTGGATGAACGCCTTCCGAATGGTATGGTTGTACGTACCATTATGAGAAGGATAGCGGTAAACCCTGTCAGGAAAACGGCATCGGTTGCCGTTGCGGTCCTGTCTGTGACGAATTCCTAGTGAAACAGCCGGACTTTTGCTATACCGGCTATGCATCAACCTTATAGATCAGATGAGGCAAACCGGAGGATAGTCTCCGTAAGAACCCTTGCATTGACGGGTTTTGAGAGGTGGGCATTCATGCCTGCCTCTTTTGATTTCCTTATATCGTTTTCGAAGGCATTTCCGGTCAGTGCAATGATAGGTAATGTCGTGGAATCGGAACGGCCCGACATACGTATATCGTGTGTTGCATCAAGGCCGCTTATACCGGGCAGGATTATATCCATAAGGATCATATCGAAATAACCTGAAGCTGAATCGGTATACATCTGTATCGCTTCTTCGCCGCTTGTTGCGGTTTCGATAACCGCTCCCTCAGCCTGGAGAATGGACTGTGTTATGGTCCGGTTGATCGTATCATCTTCTACAAGGAGTATCCTCAAACCCTTTAAGCTGTCGGCTGATGAAGGCTTCTTACCGCGAAGGGAGGATTCGGTATCTTTATCTATTGCGAAGGTCATGGTGACTGTAAACTTGGAACCGACTCCCTGTGTGCTCTTTATGTTTATCTGACCGTCCATAAGATCGATGAGTTTCTTGGAAATGGTAAGACCGAGTCCCGAACCTTCCTGAGAAGAGGAAGAACCCTTGAACTCCTGGGCGAAGGGATCGAAAATACGGTCAAGGAATTCCGGCCGCATTCCGATGCCTGTATCTTCAACCTCGAACCGGTAGGTCACGCTGTCTTCATCGGATGATTCTTCTGTTATCCTGAAGAAGACGATATCTCCGTCTCTCGTGAACTTGATCGCATTATCGAGTATGTTGACGAGAACCTTCTGGAGGTGGAGTTCATCGCCGAGTACATAAGGGTGGGGAAGGCCGTCAAAAGCGGTTGACAGGTTGATCTCCTTGCCTATCATCTTGTTGGAGACAATCGATACGCAGTTCTCGGCAAAGACATTTATGTTCATCGGCTGATGGATGATGGATACGTGGTTATCCTCGAGTGAGCTTATATCCAGAACATCATTGAGCAGGGCCTGAAGGTGATTGGATTCACCCATCATGCTCTCTAAGTATTTGCTGACCTTGTTTACGTCGGAAACATTGCGCTTGGCCATTTCCATAAGGCCCATCACGCCATTGAGCGGTGTACGGATATCGTGGGAGAAATTGGTAAGGAAAGCACTCTTGGCAGTGTTGACGGCTTCGGCCTGACGTTTGGCGGAAGTGATCCTGTTCTTGTATTCGGCAAGCAAAAGACTGACATCATAGGTTCCGACCGCAACCTGCTTACCATCGGCTGACGGAACATTGCAGAACTTGGTCTGATAGTCCTTGACCTCATCATTGACCAGGACCCTGTAATTTACGTAATAAGGCTTACCGGTATAAAGACTGCCTTCTACGATCTCAAGATCCATGGCCTGCAGGACCTTGTCCCTGTCAGCTGTATATACAAGCTGGTCAACGTAGGAATTAAGCTGTCCGGTATAATCCATTGTATCAAATTCACCCGATACAAGGGGTGAAAAGATATTGGCTGCCTGGGCGGATTCCACATGGCCCGACTCAAGATCTATAAGTGCTATACCGTCATGGTCAGAGGTCAGGGCAAGTACCGCCGTAACCTTACTGTTGCTTAATGTATCCATAATTTCTCCTGCTTATCTGAAAATGAAATCTATATGATCATAATAAATGACTTCTCATATCGTCAGGACTCATATTAAGAAGGTAGGCGGGAGCAACATCGAATACCGTCTTACATCCGCTCATGCCTTCCTTGTGCATCCTGTAGGCTGCCCTGGCGTAGGCGATGAGTACCGAGGATGTAAATTCCGGATTGGAATCCAGGGTGAGCCTGTACTCAATAACATGTTTATTTTCCTTATCCCATCCGCTGCATCCGCTTCTTATGACCATGCCGCCGTGAGGTATACCCTTATGGTCACGGTCAAGCTCTTCCTGACTTATGAAGTGAACGGTGGTATCGTAATCGGCAAAGTAATTGGGCATGGTCACGATCTCATTCGTAATCCTGTCCTTGTCTGCACCTTCTGCCGCAACAACGAAGCATTCACGTGTATGCTTCTGCCTTGTTGTAAGTTCGGGATTGCTTCCGGACCTTACTTCTTCCACGGCCTTCTCAACCGGAATGGTGTACTGTCTTGCATCAAGGACACCGTCTATTCTTCTTATTGCATCCGAATGTCCCTGGCTTACTCCCTTGCCCCAGAAGGTATAGTCCTTACCTTCAGGAAGGATGGCATTGGCATAAGCCCTGTTAAGTGAAAACATACCGGGATCCCAGCCAACCGAGATCATGGCTATATGACCGCCTGCCTTGGCCGCAGCATCAACGTTAGCGAAATGCTCCGAAATGCGGGCGTGTGTGTCAAATGAATCTATTACGTTGAAATCCTTAGCGTATTTTGGTGTCATTTCGGGAAGATCGGTCGCGCTTCCTCCGCAGATTATAAGAACATCGATATCATCCTTGTGGGAGAGTATATCGTTTACCGAATAAACGGGAACCTTATCGGTAAGAATGCTGACTGTCCCGGGATCGCGCCTTGTAAATACACAGGCAAGCTCCATGTCATCATTCTGCTTTACGGCACATTCGATGCCGCGTCCAAGATTACCGTAACCTAAAATACCGATTCTTATGCTCATAATATCAAGTCCTTTCAATTTGTTTAAGTAATAAACTAAAGTATCCTTACCTATTTTAAATATCGGGACATACTTTTGCAACCCATTTTTACAATAAAGATCATTATGATATAATGTCATTATGAGATTCGTTACCTTGTTTCTGAAAACTGAAAATGTTCACCTGCTCAAGGATGTCGGAATGATCCCCTATCATCTTTATAAGGACCATGCTCTTGACTGCTGTGTTGCATGTTATAAAAACAGCGATGAGTATACCTATGCCGGTGATGAGGTTAAGGGCCTTAAGCTTGACTTTGTAAAGAAGACAAGGGGAGGGATAATATTTGACGGGATCAGATATCTTGTATTTAATGCCCGTAAGATAGATATCCTTAACATCTACCATCTGAACCTGTCGTCCTACTTCTACGGGATCGTGTACAGGCTGTTTAACCACAGGGGGAAGATATACCTTAAGCTTGATATGAATCCTGCCGGTTTTATAAGCTGCTTTAAGAAGGATCCGGTGGGAATGATCAAGAGAGCCACGATAAGACATGCGGATACAGTCTCTGTGGAAACGACACTTATGCTTAAGAAGCTTAAGAAGTTCTACGGGGACAAGATAATATTCATACCAAACGGATGCTACCAACATGGATCGGATAAGCCCATTACGCCTAAGGAACATATAATACTGACTGTGGGAAACCTGGGAACTTATGAGAAGGCAACGGATGTCCTTCTTGAGGCTTATGCGGAATATATAAAAAGGTCGCCCGGAAGCGACTGGAAGTTAAGGCTTACAGGGAGTGTGGATGAGAGCTTCAAAGGGTTTTTAGAGGATTATTACATGCGTTATCCGGGGATCAGGGACAGGATAACCTTTACGGGACCGATAAGGGACAGGGACAGGCTTGACGAAGAATACGGCAGGGCAGCGGTCTTTACCCTTCCGTCGTTGAGCGAGAGCTTTGGCATAGTCCTTGTTGAGGCGGCCCTTAAGGGATGTTATCTGATAACGTCAGATATGGTTCCGGCGGGTTATGATATCTCGGATAAGTACAGGTACGGGGCCGTCGTTCCCGCAGGGAATGCTTCTAAACTGGCGGAGGCCTTTGCTAAGGTATGTGACAGCGACAGGGACAGGGCTGCCTTAGCGGCTGAGCTTGCACAAAGGACCAGGACCCTGTACAACTGGAATAAGATAATTGACAGACTGTATAAAAAGCTATGCTGAACGTTCCCATTCGGGGATGTTAAGATCCGCATTCTGCTTCCTCACCATAAGCTGGAAGCTGCGGATCAGTTTTTTGATAAAGTCAGGGAAGTAGTCCATAACGAACTGTTTTATCCGCATTTCACGGAGCTTGACGGTAAGCTCGGCTGCCGTCGGACCGTCTATTCCGTGCGAGTTCTTTATCTTGAGTGTTTCCATATAGGTATCGTAAAGCTTAAGAGAAGATACACCGTTCTTGGAAATAATACATGTGATGACGCC
>DPZM01000213.1:0-5456 GCA_003535955.1 Lachnospiraceae bacterium
GTGCTTATAGTTCTGGTTACCCTGGCAGCTGTTTTGTGCATTGTTCTGGGTACCCTTATGTACCTTGACAACAGGGCACTGATAAGGAACGATGAGGATATGGACAAGATAACACAGGAGCAGGCCAGATCATCAGCCGCACAGGATGTGACAGCGAAACCGGCAGAAGCTGCCGCAGAAACGGACGGAAAAGAAGCAGAGGATGAAAACGGAGATAGAGGTGAGAGCGAGGACTTTTACCAGACCCTCCTTCCTGCGGATAAAACAGTGGATATAGAAGAATTAAGGAATACCGTAAATCCCGATATTTATGCGTGGCTTTATATACCCGATACCGGGATAGATGATCCCATCCTCCAACATCCTGAGGATGTTCTTTATTATTCCGATCATAACAGCAAGGGTGAGGCTGATGAGAACGGTGCTTTCTTCACCCAGTTCTTTAACAGCAAGGATTTTTCCGACAATGTTACTGTTGTTTACGGGCATAACGGAGGAAATGACAAGGGATTTTCAAGGCTTAACCTTTATGCCGACCCGGACTTCTTTAAGGCGCATCCATATATTTACGTATATACCGAGAACGCGATCCTCCTTTACGAGACCTTTGCGGCATATGAATCGGATGACAAGCTTATAGTCATGTTCTACGGGACCGATGACCGCGACATGTATAATGCGTACATTCAGAGGCTTGAGGAGATAGCCGGTATCTCGTCAAATCTGAACAAGGAATACTGGCCTACATATGAGGATAAGATCCTGACCCTGTCAACTGGAGTTTTGGGAAAGGATGACCGCAGGTTCCTTGTACAGGCAAGGTTTGCAGGCGGTTTTGTTAAGGACGATACTGATGAGTAGAAGAGGTATTACAAGAAGTGAATATATTCTCAGGAGAGTATTGATAATCTTTGGATGTATCTTAGCCATATTAGTCATTTTGATGGCAACAGTCAAGATAATGACCATACTCGGAAGAGACAGGCTGGGACGGAACGCCAATACCGAAGGACCGGTGATGAGAGAGGAGACTGACTCCGAAATACGGACAGAATCAGTCTGGTCCAGCGACTGGCAGGAAGGCTGGGTTAGTCTTGACGGCAAGGTGTATGAATACAATGATCAGATTCGTACTTTTCTTGTTATGGGAATAGATGATGCTCACAACCAGGCAACCGATGCGGAAGTCATAGAAAAGACCAGCGGAGGGCAGGCAGACGGTCTTTTTCTTGTGATCCTTAATCCCCTGGATGAGACAATAAAGGTGCTTGCGGTCAACAGGAATACCGAAGTACCCATAACTCTTGCAAATATGGGTGAACATGACACGGATGTGATCTATGACGGTCCCATAGCCGTTCAGCATGCTTTTGGCGGAGGGGGTGAGTATTCCTGCGAACTCACAAGAGATGCAGTAAGCAATCTCCTTTTCGATATGCCTATACACGCATATATGTCGGTCGGATACCAGGCCATACCTAAGATAAATGATGCAATAGGCGGTGTGACACTCACGATTCCCGAGGGAATGGACGATCTCCTCAAGATAAATAAAGGATGGACTGCGGGTAAGACGATAACCCTGAAGGGCAGTGAATCGGTCGCTTTTGTAAGACAAAGGGATACCGAAGAATTCGAAAGTGCCAGGAAGAGACTGGCCAGACAGAAGCTGTACCTTACCGAGTTCATTAAACAGATGAAGGTTCAGACAAAGGAAGATATAACACTTCCGATAAACCTTTACAACAGCATGAAGGATTATATAGTGACCGATATCACGGTTGACGAGATGTCCTATCTTGCATCGGAATATTCGGGTTATTCTTTTGACAGTGACGGCATATATACAATGGAAGGCGAAACGTTCCTTAAAGAGGATGGTTTTGAACATTTCTATCCTGATGAAGAAGCTCTCAGAAGGCTCATAATACAGCTGTTTTATAAAGAAGTTGACAGAAAGGGTGCAAACTAGTAAATTTTAGTGTATAATACTATGGTCACAAGCACAATTTAGAAAGGAGGACTTCGCGAAGTGAAAAAGAGGTTCATGTCAGTGCTGGTCGCTGCCCTTCTTATTATGTCGATGTGCGTAACGGCATCGGCTGCAAGCTACCGCTATGTTTTTGTAAAAACATCACCTAACGGTGGCGGATTCTGGACAGTGATACCTGACTTCGAAAACAAGGGTAATTCTTCTGATTCCGGGTCATCCGGCAGTTCTTCATCGAGCACGAGCACTAACAGTGGTTATGTGGTTGCTTCTACACCTGCTAAGGATCCTGTATTTACAACTCCTACGGGTCAGCCCATTACCGACAGCCTTATTCAGGTCCTTGGTGCTTCAAGCGAGAGCACGGGTGCGGTTCTTCCTGTAAGCAAGACAACTGTCATTGCATACAGCAATTACCTTAAGATGTTGGGATTCAATTCCGCACTTGTTACTGCGTTTGTTCCCATGGGAGTAGCAGGCAAGAGTACTATCACTAACGGGCTTATAGCCAAGGGAATGAGCTATACAGTGCTTGTACAGCGCCCTACCGGACAGGTTGAGTTTGTAGCTCCTACATCTGTTTCAAACGGCAAGCTTACATATAATAAGCCAGCAGGAGCCATTGCATCAATAGCTGTTGTAGCTAATGCAGTAGCACCTAAGTAATTTAATATTTTTAGTAATAAAGCTTTTTCTCGCCCCGTGAACGGGGGCGAGATTAGTCACGCGTGATTAATCAATGTTCAAAAGGCTTGTGGCAGACGGGGGCTGAAATATGCCCCCGGATTTTTTGTTCAGAGTACTTGATTATATAATTATTTGGTGAATAAAATGAGTTTTGAACGGTCAAATGTCAGGATTGTTTTGATAACGTTACTTATCGGAGTGCTTGTGTGTGTGGGAATAGTTGTATACGGCACACATAAGAAGGGCAGATCTGTCACTTTTAACCGCGATGAGATGCTTGAACATGCCCATAAGTTCTATGCGGAAGGAGACATAAAGAAGGCAGTGACCCAAATGGAGTACTATTGCCTTAACAGGGATGATGTCTTTGAAGAGGAGATAGAGCTTGCGGGCTGGTATACGGAGCTTGGAGATGAAGCAAACGCAATAAAGACATATAAGCTTGCCGTGGGAATGGCGGATTATGCCGAGAATGAGATATCGGTGAAGGAGCCCTTCTATCATGTGGGAAGCGATTCGGTAAGCTTTACGATAGAACCGGTAGTTGGCTTCACACAGGGAATGGAACTTATCTTCAAGGGTGAAGACATAACGCCTGAGGGTTATGACATAGGTAAAGTGAACGGCATAAGGGATGAACTCACGGATGACAGGGGATGCAGGACAACACCCTGGACAGAGGTAGATAAGAGCAAGGGTAAGGTTATCATTACCGGAGATATGAATTGCGCGGTCTGGCAGTTCATGAACGCCAACGGGGAGATAACAAATGTTGAAGACCTGTATTATGAAGAGGACGAAGAAGAGGAGGAGCCCACGCAGGAAGAGGGTGAGAATGTCCTTTGCAGGCTGGGGTCCATTGAGCTTAACAACAGATCATACTCGATAATGGATATACCGGAAGACGCCGCAAAATGCCGTGTTACTTATGCGGATGAATCAATAGACAGCAGAACGTTCTCCGATAATAAGGGGATCATAATGTTTTACGGCAACATGCTTCAGGGGTTATCCGATTCGGGAGCCAGTTCATGCAAGCTGCCCGATCTCACATCCGGCCAGTCGATAAAATATGATGACGGTAAGTGGGAATTGTATGTGAATGGCACGTATATGCAGGAACTGGATATTGTACCTCCTGCGATTTATGATGGCGCAGGTATTTTTATGCAGGGTGATGTATGCGGTAAAGTCATTGTCGAAGAAAAGGGTGAAAGGGCTGTCGGCAGCACTGACGCGGAGTATGGTATTGAATTCTCCACTTCAAGGGGGATAAGTGTAGGCCGGAGGCTTGGTGATGCGGTAGGCATGCACTTTGATTACTATGCGGACAACGAGTGGGTAGGCGGTTACGGGAATGATTTCGATCTGGCTTACCCCTGGTCTGAAATGAAGCTATGCAATATAGTAAGTGATGCGAATGAAACCGTGGTAGTATATCAGGGTCAGCCCGGATTTTCGGATGACGGATCAAACGGGAATGTAATGGTGGAGATACCGAAGTTCTATGTTAAGCGTTTACAGCTTGGTGATACCGAACAGATATGGATAAGCGGAACCGAACATGATGGTTATGTGATCGATCCGGTATTCATGGATAAAGGTGAAGAGAAAGAGTATGTTTATATCGGAGCTTATCCGGGAGTCATAGAGGATGATGTGCTATTGAGCAAGGCAGGCGTGTATCCTTCCGTAAACATGACTTATGATGACATGAGAACTATGGCGAGAAGTAATGGTGAAGGTTACCGGGCTCTCGGCTACAATATGTATTCGGCCATACAGAAGCTTTTTCTTGTAGAAACCGGATGCCTTGATTCGACTTCACTGATGGCCGGTGAGCAGGATCTTTATTACTACAGCCAGATCAAGGATTATAACAATAAGAATACCGCAATAGCAATACAGAGCATGCAGGGCTCCAATAAGATAGTCGTAAATGACTTTTATGCTACCGAGAAGCTCGAAGAAGGTACATCGGTTGTATTCCTTAATGCATCTGACGGGTGGGCGGCACTTGAGGATGCGGGCGGTCCGAACGGAACCGATAAACCAAAGCTTAAGGCTGTCAGGAATGAAGATGAGGAAGAATACGAGATTGAAGGCGGGGCCTGCAGGGAGATAACTTCGGTTGAAACCGACGGCGGCCATATAGAAATAAATTTCGACGGGGAACCCATAGATATAAGGGCGGGAGAGACGGTTATCGCATCTTATCCGTCAAAGACCGGTAAAACCGGAGAAATAAGCTACTGTACGGGATACCTTGAGTCAAATAACGGAAGGCATGGATTCAAGTACAGGAATATAGAGAATTTATACGGCAGCGAGATGACAATGCTGGGCGCCGATTCGTATATTAAAGACGGAACCTTCTGTTTCATTGACGGTAACGGTGAAGAACAGGAACTCGACGCATTCATCCCCGAGCAGAACATGGGACTTGACGGAGGTATATCCGAGCATAATAATACAAATGATATCTGCATAAAGAAGATGTCATATGACGAGAACTTTCCTACTGTCATGATGCCGGTTGAATTCGGGGCCTCGGTATACAGCTGGTATGGTGATTACTATTATTACAGGTCTTCGGATGATAAGAAGGAGTATTACCTGTGTGTCGGTGATCCCATGAATTCCAAGAAGGCCGGCGGCCTCTTTGAAATGAGGGCGATAATCGACTCGGATGATTTTGCAAGGTATTACTGCGGCGGGAGACTGATGTTTCGATGATCATAAGGGGTACCACGAAGCGAAGCAAGTGGTGGATTCCTTA
>DPZM01000213.1:5516-8525 GCA_003535955.1 Lachnospiraceae bacterium
TTCAGATGATCATAAGGGTGAGAATTATTCAATATACTCTTGATTTATTATATGTAAATAATTTATTATAACTATGTATGGAATAAATAAGCGGGAGGTAATTTTTTATGGCGATGAGGTTGGTAACGAGATCGGATTTCGACGGACTGGCTTGCGGAGCCCTGTTGCTAGCGGCAGGAGTTGTCGATCATTGGACTTTTGCACATCCAAAGGATCTTCAGGATGGACTTGTGGAGATAAACGAGAATGACTGTCTTGCCAATGTTCCTTATGTTGAAGGCTGTGGTTTGTGGTTTGACCATCATTCCAGTGAGTTTGAGCGAAACCAGCTTGAGGGCAAGTACAAGGGAGAGAGCAGGATCACTCCTTCGTGTGCCCGTATCATATATGAATATTATGGCGGCAAGGAGACATTCCCGAATTTTGATGATATGATGGTCGCTGTTGACAAGGTTGATTCGGGTAATCTTACGATAGATGAGATCATGAATCCGCAGGGATGGATACTGGTCGGATTTCTTATGGATCCCAGGACAGGCCTTGGAAGGTGGAGACAGTTTACGGTTTCCAATTATCAGCTCATGGAGAAGCTGATGGTTGCCTGCAAGGACAAATCAACCGCCGAGATCCTTGAAATGCCGGATGTTAAGGAGCGTATTGAGGTTTATGAGGAGCAGACAGCCAAGTTCAAGGAGATGGTCAAGGCTCATACCCGTACCGAAGGGAACGTTATAATCAGTGACCTTAGGGGTGTTGACCCTATTTACACGGGCAACCGGTTTATGATCTACAGTATGTATCCGGATCAGAATATCTCAGCGTGGATAGTTAACGGACGCGGCGGACATGGATGCTCGGCTGCGGTCGGATACAGCATACTTAATAAGACCTGCAAGATAAATGTGGGTCATCTGATGCTTAAGTATAACGGAGGCGGCCATGAGAAGGTGGGAACCTGTCAGTTCTCGGATGAAACCATGGATGAAGGGCTTCCCAAGATGCTTAAGGAGCTGTGTGAGCTGGCGAATGCCTGATATTGATATAGCGGCCGAACAGACATAAATGAGCCCTGACTGAAGTCGGGGCTCTTATAATATGTGCGTCTACTGGAGTATCTTGATCTTGGTACTGTGTCTGCGGTTGTACAGGCCCGCTATGATGATAAGAAGCAGATACAGGTATGCGATGATGTATACCGGAAAATAATACTTGAAGTATGAAGCGGGTGCCAGTATAAATACGATGAACCAGTGGGCCAGAAGGCCGCCTGTCGTAAAGAAGGTAAACCATCTTCCCCTTGCAAGCGAATAAAGGCAGAGGAAGAGGACGGTCACCAGCGGTATAAAGAGATTGTAGGAGACAGTCTTTACTACGCTTACTGCAAAGCTTACAAGAGCACCCGGAGTCAAGCCTGTAAATGTTATATGAAAGGGCAGGGCTGCATAGACAAAGGCTCCTATCCTTGTCCTTAGGAAAATCTTGGGATTATTCTTAAATATTCTCTTAAGAGCCAGGACAAAGTCATAATACTCGGTAACGCCTGCTTCCTCCCTGACACCGACAAATCCGGGCTGGTAGAGTATAAGGACATCTTCATAATTGATGTCACCATAGTAGCTGCTTATCTTATCAAGTGATTCAAGGGATATGTATTTATCCACTATTGCAAGGTCTTCTGAATTTCTGTCAAGATCAAGGCCGTTGCGGTACATGTTGGTGATCGTATAGGCGTAGAAGGGTTTCATCCTGTCATCCGCAGCAGCTCCGATCTCCTTTGCCATCAGTCCGTTCTGGGGGATGGAGATAACGTACTGGCATATCAGGTAGATGATAAGAGATATAACAAATACCTTTTTATCCTTAAGCCTGAGTGTCCTCTTACCGGTAAGATGGATATTTTCATAGCATAAAAGGACCAGAATGGGTATGAGCACAAGAAGATAGATACCTTCCGTCCGCCACTGGGTCAGGATGCAGCCGAGTATTATGATCGTCAGCAGTCTCGGTATCGTAAGGGCGGCCTGCTCGAGCCTGTCAAAAAGAAGCATGGTTATGAGCAGGAGATAAAGAAGAAAATATATCGGAAGCCTGTGGGCACTTGTTGTATAGGCGATCACCGGATATAGGACAAAAAGAAGCATTATCAGAGCGCCATAGCCTATTTTAACAGGTTTTCTTATAAAGGGTTCGTTTTGCCTTGCCGCAAAATAGTCGGAAGAGCGGAGAACAACATAACCGATGGTCAGGAACTCTATGATGAGCTTGACAAATATGGGTGCATACATATGGGGTATGAGCATCAGGCTTATGATGTAGTAGTAGGTGGTTATATAGTAGAACCATGTGTAATGAGTAAGCGTTACGGCATTCTCATATATCAGTGTCTCGTCATTGCTTAAGTATCCGCCGCGAAGCTTGAATATACATACCGGGATCATTATAAAAAGATAAGGAAGAGCCTTTATAACCACACGGGAGACGGTATTACGCTCATCCTTCCGGCCTTTTATAAGTCCGTCCTTTTCCATAAAGAGCTGCCAGAGCATGTGGAAAAAAGCCCAGCTTACGATAAGGGCAGATATCTTACATGTCACGTAATCGACAGGGTTGGCGCTCACGGGAACGGTGAATATCTTAAGATCTGCGATACCGGTTACTGCCTGATGTATCACCGCCAATATTGTAATAATTGCATACTTGACTCTATTCATATTAATCCTCTGTTACGCTCTGTCTACAGAATATTTCACCGCAAACGGCCACCACTCCGTCGAACTAACTGCAGTTATTATGTGAGCGAGGCGTACGATTATGCAACAGTTGAAAAAAAATACATAATTCAGTATACTATATGTTGGTTTATTTTGAAAGTACGCATAAGCGCGTTATATACGGAGCATGATATGAAGAAGATAATCATCACCGGCTGCAACGGCCAGCTGGGGCGTGAGATAAACAGGCTCTATGAAGGTAATACTGAGTATGAGCTTGTGAATACCGATTTTAAGG
>DPZM01000176.1 GCA_003535955.1 Lachnospiraceae bacterium
GACCGTGGAGATTGCAGTATTCATATGCAGCCACAGGCTTCTCATTCACCTTGAACACGGCTTCAGGCTTCATTCCGGGCTTAAGATAGTGCATCTGGAACCCGCCCTCCGTAACAAGCACGATCCACTCGATATAGTGGGCATCAAGGCTGGGATGCTCCACGGAACCAACCTTCACGGTCACGGTATCATCAACCACCGATATGACCGGCACATGTTTCTCACCTGCCGCATCCGTTGTATTGGGGATAAGCTCCGTCCCTACGGTAAGCGCCTTATCACTTATAACGATCTGATCCTCCAGCTTATAGAATTTCATAATGTAACCCTCCTTATCCTTATAAGTTTTTATAACAAAATCATATTAACTCAACCTTAAACAGGTATGTCCTGACAACTGTCATGATACCTTTTTTATCAGTCTTTGTTGCGAAATCATAGTTTTCTGCGATCATTTTTTATTTCCTCCAATGTAGTGCCCCCTCACATACGTTCGGCGGCTTTTCGTCAGAGCCATCCTGAATTATGCTGCGCATAATGGCTCTTCCTCTCCCATGTTCGTGCTTTAAAAAGGCGGGCCCATACATCAAGTTTGTTCTTCTTATCTGCTTTTGTCGCATTATCTATGCATCTTAAGTTTAGCACATTTATGCCGAATTTGTTAGTATAGGCTTCCTATAAGGCCTCGCAGAACCTTCTCATTCTTCTGCATGACTATATGGAAGAGGTAATCGCAGCTGCGGTGCATAGCGAAGCTCAGCATATACGACCCCCTGTGACTTTATATTATCGCACACCAGGCGGACTGCTTCACTTCATAAACATGAGTTTTCTATAAGTAATCAAATATTCCCTGTATGGCATCTGAAATATTGATTTTATCCTTTTCTGAGATGCTGTCTACAACAGCATAATGTCTAATGCGAAGATCAAGAAGTGCTAACTTCTCACACTGGACATACCCCTCGTTTTTGGATGTCCTGATGCAGATGTGAAGTGGGCCTTCTTCGCCGGATGTGAAGATCGGGCAGCCTATTATCTCGCCCTGTTTATTAAAAAAATCCTTGCTTACCGTTAATACCGGCTTTTTGATTCCATCGATCTTAAGTATATCGCCCTGTTTAACTGCTTCCATCACCAGATTTCTCTCCCTACAGGTTCACCCCAGTCGTACTCACCATCAAGCATAAGGTTACCGCCGAACTCAGCTGCTCTCTCCTCAAGGGTTTTATGTCTGAAGGGCTTGGTGATCGTTATCTGCCCCTTCCTGGCTTCTATATCAAGGATATCGTTCTTATTAAAATCGGCTTCTCTGAGGACTTCCTGTACGAGACGGATTCCCAGGCTGTTTCCCCATTCTTTCAGTTGTACCTGCATAATAGGTCCTCCTAAATTATATGCTAAGTTTCTACTGTATATACAAGTATATACTTATAAAAGATTTAAAGCAATCATTAATTGCGTTAGATTCTACACAATTTGGTTAATACGCCCCGCACTATCCGGAATACCCATACTGCGGGTATGAGCAGGCACAAAATGAAAAATACTGGACATCTCCCGTAACAGCAAGTATGATGTTACTATGTATATCGACGAGATTCCCGCTAATTCAAAGATCACAATAGAGTTCAATTACGTTACGAAGGCGACCAAGCTTGAGACCACCGTTAAGAAGGCAGGCACGACCGGTAAGGCGGGCAAGTGTGTCATTGCCGAGGTTGCAAGGGTGGATAACAAGATCGTCAACATCAATAACTTCAGGGGTAAGATATCCGTGAGGTTTTTGAGCCCCGGTGCCAAGAGATATGAGGTGTGGAAGCAGGTCCAGGTCAAGTACGACCGGATCAACAAGGAGTATGTCATCTCCACGCCCAAGGCCAGTGAGAAGCACGAGCGCAGGTCATCGCCGCGAGTTCCGTTAGGTCTGGCCGCTACGGTTCAGGTCGAAAGCGACGGAAGAAGGCACAACTGTACGATCCGTGATATCTCCAAGACAGGCATCGGCATCCGTATGGAGGCGCTTGACTATAATCCCATTGGCCAGCGTTTTGACATCACCTTTACGGATAAGGTCGAATTCGTGACTTTCACCGTACACAGCAGGTGTGTAAGGGTCGTGGATAACGAAGACAGTATTAAGATATACGGATGTACCATCAAGGCTACTCAGGATATACTCGCCTATATCCAGAAGAAAAAGATCAAATACAACAATTCCCTTAAAAATGCACAATAAAAGATCCGGACTCTTTATCGCAAGCCCGGATCTTATTATTCTTATGAGCCATGAACTCCGTCCCCAGGGTTCACAGCATCTTCTTAAGTGCTTCGGCGCCGTCAACTTCCATAGCCTGTTTATTGGCTTCCTGGATCTGAAGATATACCTCCTTGCGGTAAATGGGTATCTCCTTGGGCGCGCTGATACCGATCTTAACCTGGTCACCGCGGATATCCAGTATTGTCACTTCAATGTTATTGTCAATGACAAGTGATTCATCTCTTCTCCTTGATAATGCCAACATATTTACTCACCTGCCTTTTCCGACTTCTCTTTTGCAGCCTTTAATAATTCATATATAGGGAACTTAACCATGTACTTATCGTCATCTATGATAAGCTGGCCGGCCTTCCTGCTGTCCGAATTGATGACAATGGGGCCTTTAAGGTTAACTGTCATCTTCTCTATTTCCTTGGGTACCGTAATGGTAACGAGCACCAGCATGTTCTCGGGAGTCACTCCTCCGAGGGGCTTAAGGAGCTCGTCTTCGATATCGGGATTATAATCGGGTATTATGGCAAGCGGATCAACTACCGGCATAGCAAATGCGGGTTCCTGAACCGACTGCATCCATTTAACGTTGCTGTTTCCTTCACCGTCATGGATAAGAAGAAAATCCTTAAGTTCCGGAAATCCTATGATTCCCTGAGGAAAAGTAATAAGCTTGCTGTCATCTACATCAATGTTACCGAACAACTTGGTTTCTATTGTCATTGCCTTCTCCCTTCTGTTATACCTCATCTGTCCTGCGGACACCCTCTCCCGGTGGAGATTGTATAGATTATTCTAGCATATCAGAGATAATTCAGCAAGGATGCCTTGGCAACCTTGGCTGCTGCCTGCTGGGCTGCTTCAAGCGCTATCTCGGCATTCTTAAGGTCGATCGCCGACTCGGTGAGCTCGACATTGATGTTTTCATCGGCAAGCTCCTTAAAGTTATCCAGCTGATCACCCACCCTGTTCTTGGTAAGCTTAACCCTGTTGCTCATGCCGCCGAGGGCTGCTATCTTATTGTTAATGTCCTCGGAATATCCCTTAAATATGGTGAGTCCCTTGGAGAACATTTTCTGCATGTTCTCTTTGTAGTAGTCGTACTGCTTCTGAAGGCTGTCCTTTAATTCCTTAACGCCCTTCCTTATTTGTTCCTTCTCGTATTCCGATGTACCGGGAGCGAACTTGCTGTCGATATTCTTCTCAAGGTCTTCCGCCTTCTTAAGCTTCTCGTAAGCGGTCTGGCAGTCCTGTGTGGCGTTAAGGAGCGCATCCACATCCCTTGCTATAGAGGTCTTGTAAACCTCATCGGCGTTAATGTTTATATCAAGCTTCTGATTATAGGCTATCTCGTACTGGATCTTCTTGTCCTCAAATGCCGGGTTGCCGTCATCGTCATAGTTATAATCAATCTCTCTTTCGTTAATGCTGTCATAGGTTTTGGCTGCGAAATAGTGCTCGGGCCTTAAATCGTTTTTCTTCCACGCTTCCTTGGCGTATTCAACGCTTAAGGTCGAATCCTGATTCTGATATAATGCCTGCCGCATCTGCTCTGCAAGCTTCTTGCCTATTATAAGTTCGCCGGTAGTGGTGATAAGGGTAACTCCATAGTCATCCACCTCCGTATAAAGCCTGTCATTTGCCGCCTGGTTGGTTCCAAGCTCCTTTACCGAGAACGAGCCTGCCTCGACAAGCGTATTGCCGTCCTTATCCTTAACCGCGAATTCCCTGGGAAGCTCATTTCCGTATATATCGTTCTGATCGGCCGTGAGGTTATCGTACGCAAGCCTCAGCCTTATCACATCATTGTTCTTAACATTTAACTGGCTGTCCGTGGTGGAGTCGTAGGCGTTTAAGTCAAGTATATCCTTATCGTATGCTCCGGAAACATACCTGAAGGTCTCGAAATCCGAATCCGTGAACTTCTCAACCATGGTCATAAGCTTGTTCTCATCCCTTGTATAGGTGAGTGACTCTCCGGTCCTGAATCCGGTAAAGACTGTTCGTCCGGCATAATCGGCATTGCCCGAAGAATATATCTGGTCCCTTAGGCCCTTTAAGTTCTCGAGTATGTTTTTCCTGTCATCAGCGGTATTGTCATCAGAAGCACCCTGTGTCAGGGCTGCCTGAACGCTTGATAACACTTCTTCCGTCTGCTTTAAGGCTGTTTCGGTTACTTCAAGCCATGCTTCCGCATCGGGTATGTTCTTTCCGTAGTACTGGTTGATCTCGGAAATGTTGTTGTTAAGACGCAGCGCCCTTATCGCAACGATCGGATCATCCGAAGGTCTTGTTATCTTCTGGCCGGTTGCAACCATGGTGTTGTACTTATCGCTGTATTCCTTGTTAACGAGTATGTTGCTCTTGGTATTGTTGTTGATTATTCCGTTTGTTATTCGCATACCCATGTTTTTTTCCTCCGTGTTGTGGACCTAAGCTGATGACTGCCCCTCATCTGTCACCTGCGGTGACATCTTCCCCCGGAGGGGGAAGACAAGGAAGTTATTCTTTTGTGTTCCTCC
>DPZM01000033.1:0-17265 GCA_003535955.1 Lachnospiraceae bacterium
GTTTTGTCCCGGGTTTTATTTTTATTGTAAGACCGTCTCCCGTTTCTCTGGGGATTATCTCAATGTTTTCGGTCGATTCCCTTCCAAGGGATTTGCCGTTTGCCCTGATATTATAAGCTCCCTCCGGAACATCATGAAGTCCGGCCACTTCCGAAAGGATCCGCCTTCCTATCTCATCCATTTCAATCATATGCCGTCCCTCCCTTCACTCCGTTGCAGTAACTGACAGCAACGGATGTATTTATAAGATCGGGGAGTATTTCATCCCTGTTTCCCTTCGCGCTTACTCTTCCATCCTTAAGGACAATGATCTCATCAGCTATGTTTAAGATCCTCTCCTGATGTGAGATTATCAGTATCGAGCTTCCCTTGATCTTCTTTCGCATGCCCGCAAAAACGTCAATAAGGTTGCCGAAGCTCCACAGATCGATCCCTGCTTCCGGCTCATCAAAAACAGCCAGCTTAGGCTGCTTGGCAAGGACAGTGGCGATCTCTATCCTCTTAAGTTCACCGCCTGACAAGCTGGAGTTGACCTCCCGCCTGATATAATCCCTGGCACACAGGCCTACTGCCGACAGATACTCACATGCATCCGCAGAAGATATCTTCTTTCCGGTAGCCAGTCTTATAAGATCAAACACTTCAATCCCTTTAAACCTTACAGGCTGCTGGAAGGCGAACCCTATTCCCTTTCTTGCCCTGTCTGTTATTGACATACCGGTAATATCTTCTCCGTCAAGATATATACTTCCCGAAACCGGCTTCTCTATACCTGCGATAAGCTTTGCAAGAGTTGACTTGCCTCCTCCGTTCGGACCCGTGATGACAACAAGTTTATCATCGGGCAGGATCAGGCTTACATCTCTTATGATCTCTTTCCCTCCGTCGTCTCCTTCAACTCCGAAGGATACATTCTTTAATTCAAGCATTTTTGTTTCCTTCCCTTAATCTAATCAAAAACGCTTCCCCATCCGAAAACATATCTACAGACGAAGAAGCGTCAAGATCGTGGTTCACTTATTAAGCATTACTTCTTAAGCTTGTCATAAATAGGACACTTAACATCATAATCGTCATTGGCAACCACCGATTGTACAGCCTTGCCGGTATCAGCGTTTATCACGATCGGTGCATTAAGATTTACAGTCATCTTGGTAACATCGGAGGGTATTGTCATTGTTACGAGAACCAATGCGTTCTCCTCGGTAAGCTTGCCGATCACCGACTCGATATCTTCTGTAAATTTAGGTGAATACCCCGGTTCAACCACAAGAGCGGGAACCACAGGCATCATGAAAGCAGGCTCTGCCACAGATACCAAAAAGTTAAAGCCGCCTGCCGTGTTCTTCTCATTGTCGTAGAGAAGAGCAAAGGTCTTAAGCTCCGGGAATCCAAGAATACCTTCAGGGAACTCTATGAGCTTTCCCTCCTCAACATTAACCTTGCCGAACAACTTAGTTACAAATTCCATAACCCCACTCCTTCCATAAATGAAATCACCTATAACGTCGAGTAACCAAAACCGTTACATATCGCATCAACAGCCATACCTGACTTGCACATCGGACAGCTGTCGGTGGAATAACTGGCATAATCCGGAAGATCTCTCGTAGAATACAGAGACCTTATCTGAAAGCCTTCGATCTGGGTTGCTACCGAAAATATAGCCGATATTCCCACGACCTGACCGCCATAGAACCCTACCGACCCCACCGCACTCCTTAAGGTATCACCGGTTGTTGCGGTATCAATAAGGATAAGTACCTTCTTGCCCCTGATCATGTGCTGGTTGTTCTCGCGGAACATCATCTGCCCGCTCACATTATACTCCGGACTTGTGATGTACATGGTCTGATGTCTGTTCGCCGAAATGATCCCGGCCTTGGTCAGCTTGTTGGCAAGATATGAACCTACCACTTCCATTCCGTTAAGACACAGAATAGTATCAATGATGTCGGATGAGAAATACATTTCTGCGAGCTCCTCGCCGGTTGCCCTGGCTTCCCTCTGTCTTGACTTCATATCCGTCAGATCCATATAATAATTGACGTGGGAATTGGGTGTAACGAAATGCCCCGGAATATAACGGAGTACAACATCCTTATTTTTTGCATAATCGATTTTCTTGTAATCCTGCATATGACCCCCTTGCTATACTCATAATTTCAAAAAACAGTGTATATATATTCTACAAATAGAATTATAGCACAATTTTTTTAAATTAACAGAAATTTTTTGAATATTCCACAATTTTTTATAAAGATTCGGCATACAGGCGCTTTCTCTTTAACGGGCTTTTAGGCAAGATCAGGTAATCACAGCCTGCATTTGCCGCTGCCAGGCCATCCCTCGACATCCTGTCCCCTATCATAAGTATATCGTCACTGCCGTATCCATGATCCTGCATGATCAGCCTTAAGCCCTTGGGGCTGGGCTTAAGTTCTCCCAGACGTTCATCGGTTGCGGCATACATTCCGTCAGCGCTTATGCCTAAGGCCTTCAGTTTATCTTCTATAGGATAATCCGAAAAAATATAGACCTTCTGACCTCTCTTCTTAATATCATCAATGATCCTTATAAGTTCTGTATCCCTTGTCTCATATACTGCCCCAAGGGGTCTTTCATACATCCAGGTTTTTACAACTTCCCTTACCCTGTCCCTGCTCTCTTTCATGAGTCCGGCAGTATAAGTATACTGACTGTCTTCAAGACCTGCCCTACCGCTGTCGCCGCCTGTCTTTTCCTCCCCGGTAACTGTTTTTATCTCATCCCAGTTTTCACGGATCTCTCTGAATCTCTTTATGATAAATATGTCTTTAATACACCAAAAATGGCATAGATAGTGCTTCAAAAGCATACATGCCATTTTTATCCTCAGGCGGCGCTGATAGTAGAGAGTCCCGTCCAGGTCAAAGACCACCGCCTTATATTCACTTATGTTTTTTCTCAGATTACTGTTCTTCATAAAAGGAACCATCCTGAATTATGCTATCGCATAATAGCTCATCCTGCCGGGAGCAGGAAGGGATCCATCCAGAAATTCAGAAATTCAAGATCCACAAAAGTCAGCACAAAGAGGATCACGCACAGGATAGCGATATAAATAAGGAGCTTCTTCTCCCTGTAGAGCTTCTCGGGCTTCTGGACAGCCGAATCGGGCTTAAAACTTATCCATAAATAAAAGCAGAAAAGGCCGAAAACAAACGGCATGGCCAGAAGGTACTCGATACGGTACTTGACCATGAATATGCCTATAAAGAATGTGGCTGTCATTGCGTAGAAAAAGGTCGATACAAGGAGTGAATTCTCGGTATAATGCTTGAAAGATTTCCTATAAAGGCCTGCCCTTTCGGGGTCGCCGATCATCCTGTATTCCGCAAATCTCTTGGTAGCCATCAAAAATGCGCCGGCAAACCAGTAGCCTATAAGTATTGAGCTTGGCGGTTGAAACTCCGAGTTGATTATGAACCATCCGATAAGGAGACGGATCATGTTGTTTATTGATTCGGAAAGCACATCCAGATAAGGAATATCCTTGGTGCGGATCGGCTTAACATTATACAGAACTCCCATGATAAGAAGCCATATCTCCATCAAAAGAAAAGGCTTGTTTATCGGAAGTGCAAGTAAGATGCCCAAAATAATGCAGATAACATATTCGAGCATGACAAGCGAGAACTTCATATTCTCGGACACCACAGGCCTGTTTTTCTTGGTCGGATGAAACTTGTCGAATTCGGCATCCAGCCACTCGTTTATTACATAATTGGCAGATGCGATAAAACATGTGGAAAAAAAGCCAAGGATGAACTTCCAGATATATTCAGCCGAAAAAGCCGGCTTCGTCATAAGTACGGCAATTATGACTCCGGGCAGGATAAAGGCATTTTTGACCCAATGATCCGGTCGGGCTATCTTAATATATTTCTTCATCTGTTATTTCCCCTCGTATTTTGCAAAGAAATCCTTAAAATATCTTACATTATCCTTGATATCACCCTTAAAGACGGAGGATCCGGTTACGATAACATTGGCGCCGGCATCAAGGATCATCCCTATATTCTCCCTGGTAACCCCCCCGTCCACTTCAATGTCGGTATCAAGTCCCCTCTCATCAAGGAGCCTGCGCAGCTCCACTATCTTCTTTGTGCATTTATTCATATATTTCTGTCCGCCGAATCCCGGCTCGACTGTCATGATCAGGAACATATCATACTCATCCAGATATGGTTCAATTACGGAAACATCAGTCCCCGGCTTAACGGAAAGGCCTGCCTTGCAGCCGCACTCATGTATAAGCGCCACCGCCGCTCCCACATCCTCACATGCTTCATAATGAACGGTTATGATATCGGCACCTGTTCTGGCGAACTCGCGTATATACCTCTCAGGCTGTACGATCATAAGGTGCACATCAAGGGGCGTATGTGTTATTTTCTGCACAGATTCCATTATGGGAATCCCGAAAGATATATTGGGAACAAACATCCCGTCCATAACATCCACATGAAAAAGATCTGTTCCGGCCGCATCGGCCTGTCTCATGTAATCACCCAGACAGGCAAAGTCAGCAGCAAGTATGGATGGTGATAGCATTATCATGTCAATATCTCCTTAGGTTCTTAAGCTCGTTGTATATCCGGATATAGTTCCTGTACCGGTCTTCATTTATTAAGCCTTCTTCCACGGCTCCCTTAACCGCGCATCCCGGTTCATGTATATGCGTACAGGGCTTAAACCTGCATTCGTTATATGGCCGGAATTCATTATAATACTCCATGACTTCGCCGCGATCGATACCCATCACATCAAACGATGAAAATCCCGGTGTGTCCATGATAAAGGTATCGTTGTCTATGGGAATGATCTCAGAATGCCTGGTAGTATGTTTGCCCCGGGAAAGCTTCCTGCTTATATCACCCGTGGCCATGACCTCTCTGCCCTGCAGGCAGTTTATAAGTGATGATTTACCCACGCCCGAAGGCCCGGCAACACAGCTTAGCTTACCCTTAAGTGATGCCTTCAGTTCATCCGTTCCCTGGTGCGAAGTGGCACATGTAAAGAAAACCTGCGCACCGCTGCCTTTATAAATGTCCCTTACCCTTGCGGTTTCTTCCTCTCTTACAAGATCCTCCTTGTTAAAACAGATCATTGTCGGAAGATCCCTGATCAGGAACTGAAGGAGCAGCTTATCCAGCAGAAGATAATTGGGTTCGGGTTGTGTAAGGGCAAATACGATAAGGGCCTGATCCACATTGGATACCGCTGGTCTTATCAGCTCGCTTTTCCTGTCGTGAAGATCTGTTATATTTCCTAGTCTCTCATCCGGGGACAATATCTCTATATCAACGATATCTCCAACCATGGGTTTAACCCTCTCCTTACGGAAGATCCCCTTGGCCTTACACTCGTATGTACACGTGTCATCACAATATACATAATAGAATCCGGCGATACCCTTTATTATCCTCCCCAGCATGATCATTCCTTGGTGAATGTCACTGCCGACGGAGCAGATGTCTGCCATTGGCCGTCAACAGTCTGGTATGTTACCGTGATAACTCCTGCGGGAGATGATGTGATTCCCGTCTTTACCGCCGTATACGGGAAGGTATTGGTCGTGAAACGTCCTATCTCGGCTCCCGCCGCGTCAATCAGAACGATTATCGCATCCGTTCCTGCAAGATAACCTTCAGGCATCTGAATGGTTGCGTTGCATGTATAGCCGCTTGCGCCCTTGCTTACCTTGATATCAACACTCGATCCCTTCTCAACCGTGGTACCTGCCGCTACCGACTGGGATATGACATTACCCTTGGCAACGGTATCCGAGTTCTCTTCACTTGAATTACAGGTAAGGCCTGCCTCCACCAGCAAGGCTCTGGCCGTTGCCTCATCCTTGCCCGATAAGTCGGGAACCTTAACTTCTTCCACGCCTTTACCCAGACTTATGTAAACCTGAATCGCGCTTCCAAGGGGGGCATTCGTAGCCCCGAGCGGACTCTGCGATATTACCTTACCCTTCTCAACATTATCACTCTCCTGTTCTATCGACGCAAAGGTGAAGCCTTCATTCTCTATAGCAACCCTGGCTTCGGCTTCAGACTTGCCGACAACATCGGGAACTGCAGCACCTCCCACATTCTCTGTGGGGGCCGCTTCAACATCCGCCTCGGCACCTGCTGTCCTTCCGGAACTCACCACCAATGTGAGAACCGAATTCTCTTCGACTATTGTTCCGGCAGCCGGCTCCTGGGAATCAATAAAATCCTTGTCATACAACTGGGATTCCGCATATGATGCCTTGGCTGTAAGTCCTGCCGCCTTAAGCGCATCGGATGCTTCCGCAAGAGACAGGCCCACCACATTAGGAACCTCGGTCATCCCTTCTTCGATCGCAGTTTCATCATCATTACTGAAGGTTCCCATCGCACGGCTCACTATCCAAACCGCACCCAGCCCCAAAAGGATTGCGGCCACGATCATAAGGACCGTCATTATCTTTTCCATCTTAGGGTCAACGTCATTATCGTCTTCCTCGACCTTCCCTGAATACTTCTTGCCCGTATCAGGCTTGCCACCCTTCTTCTTCACAGGCTTGGCAGGCTGCGGCGCGGGTATCCTTCCACCTCTTTCACCCTTTCCTGCCTGCTTTTTAACCCTTAAACCTTCCGCCTGGTCGGGCATCTGCGGTTCGGGATTTCTGGGCCTTTTATTTCTTGGATCCATAACGTAATAGGGATCCTCCATTTCCTCCATGGGACCCTGGTCATATCTGGGTGAGCCGTACTGACCCTGATACCTCTCATATCCCGGATCATTGTACCCATTCTGATAAAGGGGCATACCCTGCCCGTTCTGGTAATACTGGTCATTATATCCGCCGGGAGCATATTCGGGTCCCCCGCCGTAACGGCCCTGATTATAGCCTGCATAGGCCGACTCAAATGTCTCGTTGCCATACATACTGGATGAGGTCTGCTGGCGGATCTCCTTGCGGTCTTCATCGCTTAAAGCCTTGGTCCCTTCACTGCTTGCCGCATCCTGGATCACGACGAAATTCTCATTCGGGGCAATAAGCGAATGCTTAAGGTCCTGCATCAGTTCACTGACATTGGCATATCTTCTGTCAGGATTCTTCTGTGTACACTTGAAGATTATCTGCTCCACGCTTATCGGAATCTCCGGTACATAGATCCTGGGAGATGGCATCTCCTCCTGTATATGCTTGATCGCGATCGCAACCGTTGTCTCACCGTCAAAAGGAACACGTCCGGTTACCATCTCAAAGAGGGTAATGCCTATTGAATAGATATCACTCTTGGCATCGGAATAGCCTCCCCTGGCCTGTTCCGGCGAGGTATAATGGACCGAGCCCATGGCATGTGAAGTCTGGGTATCCGAACTTGCAGCCCTTGCGATACCGAAATCAGCCACCTTGACCTTGCCTTCCTTGGATATGATTATATTCTGGGGCTTTATGTCCCTGTGGATTATTCCGTTATTATGGGCGCTCTCGATACCCATCGATACCTGGATGGCAATGGAAACCGCCTCCTTGACGGACAGCCTTATCTTTTTCTCTATATAACGCTTGAGAGTGATACCCTCCACAAGCTCCATTACAAAATAATACAGTCCGTTCTCATCACCAACGTCATATACATTTACTATGTTGGGATGCATAAGACCTGCTGCCGCCTGGGCTTCAGCCCTGAACTTACTCACAAAGCTCTTGTTTGAAGCAAATTCGTCCTTAAGAACCTTTACTGCGTCGTATCTGTTAAGCTTGTGGTCCTTGGCCTTATATACATCGGCCATTCCGCCGGCGCCTATCTTTTCTAATATCTCATATCTGTCGCCCAGTACAGTTCCGGGATTTAACATTATCTCACCTCATCTGCAAACGGTTCGATTATCACTACCGCGATATTATCCTTGCCACCGTTGTGATTTGCTACTCTAATAAGCTCTTCGACTATCTGAACAACGTCCCTTCCTGCCTTGACTATCATTGCAATATCGTCATCGTCCACCATGTTTGTAAGGCCGTCCGAGCACATAAGAACATAGTCGCCCTTCTTAAGGTCTACCTCGAAGAAATCCGCTTCAACCTTAGGGGCCACACCTATAGCTCTTGTTATGATGTTCTTGTCGGGATGTGTCCTGGCAGATTCCCTGTCGATCTCGCCCATCTTGATCATCTCTTCAACCAGCGAATGATCCCTTGTGATCTGCTTAATACCGTCATTGATGACATACAGCCTGCTGTCACCCACATTTGCGACATACATAATATCGTCAACTATGGTTGCGACAACCGCCGTTGTTCCCATTCCCACGTAATCAGGCTCCGCCTCGGCCTTCCTGAATATCTCGGCATTGGCGCAGTCGATCGCCTCCTTTATTATCTTAACGGGAGCGTCAGAGTCATTTATCATGACCTCCCTCTCAATTGCCTTAACCGTATAAGAGGATGCATAATCACCTGCGTTATGTCCGCCCATGCCATCTGCCACGATAAAAAGATTCGGAAGATTCCCCAGAGGGACTTCACAGGAAAAAATACAATCCTGATTGATCTTTCTCTTACGGCCTATATCGGTCTTAGAGAATGTTTTAAGCATTACCGTAAAGTTCCTTTCAATATGATTCCGAGATAACACGCCTTCTTAACTGACCGCATGCTCCGTCTATATCCCGGCCCATTTCCCTTCTAATAGTAACATTAATATGATTTTTTTCAAGTTTATTTTTAAATGACAAAAGTGCCTGTTTTGTTGACTGTACGTAGCTTCTCTCCCTTACCGGATTGACCGGAATAAGGTTCACGTGACAGTTAAGTCCCCTAAGGAGTTTAACAAGTTCATCCACATCCGAAGCCCTGTCGTTTACTCCCCCGACAAGGCTGTATTCGAAGGTCAGCCTTCTTCCCGTCCTGTCAAAATAATACCTGCATGCCTCCATAAGCTCGGCCAGACTGTACTTATTGGCAACCGGCATAAGGGCCCTTCGTTTTTCGTCGGAGCTTCCATGCAGGGATATCGCAAGGGTTATCGTAAGGTTTTCATCCGCAAGCTCATATATCCTCGGAACAAGTCCGCAGGTCGAGACCGTTACATTACGTCCGCTGATATTAAGCCCCCGCCCGTCCGTAAGCATCATCAAAAACTTAAGAAGCTCATCATAGTTGTCCAGAGGCTCGCCGGAGCCCATGGTCACCACATTGGATATCCGTTTACCGGTCTCCTTCATGATCCCGTATACCTGCGCCAGCATCTCCCCGGCTGTCAGGTTCCTCACCATCCCGTCTATGGTCGATGCGCAGAACCTGCATCCCATCCGGCATCCGACCTGGGTGGATATGCATACCGAATTACCGTGTTCATAAACCATAAAAACACTCTCTATGAGATTCCCGTCATGAAGCTTGAAAAGATACTTCTTTGTCCCATCAAGAGATGACTCCTGTACCCTGTTTATCGCGACCGGATATATGGCATACTCTTCTGACAGCCTCTCCTTAAGGGCTGCCGGAACATTCTTCATCTCATCGAATGAATCCGCCTGCTTCTTATGAAGCCAGTCATATATCTGTTCTGCGCGGAACCTCTTTTCACCCATTTCAAGGATCAGGTCCGTAAGGTCATGGTAATTTATCGAGCGCAGGTCCATTTTTTCAGTGTTTTCACTCATTGTCATTTATCCGGTCAATCCTTCTTTATAAATCTTGAAATAAAAAAGCCGTCGCTTTCATGAATGCCCGGCATCATCTGAAGGTATCCTTCGCTGCTTGTTTTGCATCTGAGCTCTTTGGGAATATATGGGTCGAGTGATTCTGCCTTAAAGGGAAGGTTATCCTTGATCCATCTGAAATTATCCTCATTCTCGGCTTTATGTATTGTGCATGTGGAAAAGATAAGGGTCCCGCCCCTCTTTATATATCTGCTTACATTCTTAAGTATGTCCCTCTGAAGCTTTACAAGAGAATCGAGCTTATCCGGATCTATGTTGTATTTGATATCGTTCTTACGGCCCATAACACCGAGCCCCGAGCAGGGAAGATCAGCTATAAGTACATCTGCCATCCCTTCATATTCCTTATGAAATACGGTTGCATCGGCTTCTATGATATTAATATCCCAAAATCCCAGTCTTTCGGCATTCTCGCGGATCCTTTGCAGCTTAATTGCGGATACATCAAATGAATAAAGCCTTCCGGTGCCGTTAAGCTTGTCAAGTGCATGCATTGACTTGCCGCCCGGAGATGCACATACGTCAAACACCGTATCCATCTCTTTGATGCCGGCCGCTTCCGTCACAAGCATGGATCCCAAATCCTGAACGGTAAACAGTCCGTCCCTGAAAGCCTTAAGCCTGTTTAATGAGTCGACGTCTTTAAGGATCAGGGCATAGGGAAGATATGGGGCGTCAATAAACGTGACACCCTCCTTCCCAAGGCTCTTTTCAAGGCCCTCCCTGTCTGTTTCAGACAGGTTGATCCTGATACAGAGATCCCTTTTCTTAAGGGAATCCTCAAGAATGACCCTTGCATTGTTCTGTCCCTGTTCGTCAATAAAAAGCCTGACCAGCCACTCCGGACATGAGTACCTTATGCTCATACCATAAGAAGCAGAAGCATCAGGATAAGTGATCCTGTCCATATCCCTTGATATGGTTCTCAGTACACCGTTTACAAATCCCTTAAGGCCGGAGTAGCCCTTTTTTCCGGCAAGTTTAACGGCTTCATTGCAAACCGCCGACGCAGGTATTGAATCCATGTACTTAAGCTGGTAAACGCTCATCCGCATGATCTGGCGGATCACAGGCTTCATCTTTTCTGCCTTCACCCTGCTTTTTGAGTCAATTATGTAGTCAAGCTCGATACGCCGTTCAACCGTTCCCTCGAGTACCCTTTTCAGGAAACTTCTCTCCTGCCGGTTAAGATGATCGTATTTATCGAGAACCTGCTTTATTGTATTTCCGGCTCCTCCCTCTTCCTTTTCCAAAAGGAGCAGTGTTTCAAGTATAATAAGCCTCAGGTTCATTCAAGCTTATCTCCTGCCTTTACAGGGTATCCCCTGAGAAAATCACTTACCTGCATCTTCTTTTTACCCTCAGGCTGCACTCCGGTCAGTTTAAGATAATCCTTACCGGAAGCCACATACACTGCACTCCCCGAAACGCCTGCTATAATTCCGGGACCTTCCACGGGAAACGTATCCTTACATTCATCTGCAAGCTCACCCCTGTCTGCAACGGAAGCCTCGGTGATCTTAAGTATCTTTCCCTTATAGTGGGTATATGTCCCCGGCCATGGCGTGAAGGCTCTTATGAGACGTTCAAGCTCTGCTGCCGCTTTCGTAAAGTCAAGCGCTCCCATTTCTTTTTTCAGGATCCTCGCATAAGTGGCGGCATCCCCATCCTGCTTAACAGGATTTATGTCACCTGCTTCAATCCTGTCAAGGGCTTCTACTATGAGTTGTTTACTGATATCTTCAAGTTTATCAAAAAGGCTTTCGCCTGTATCATCACTAGTTATGTCAACCTTTCTTGTGTAGAGGATATCACCTGTATCGAGCCCCTCATCCATCTGCATAATGGTCACTCCGGTCTCCTTTTCTCCATCAGCGATTGCCCATTGGATCGGTGCTGCCCCCCTGTATTTGGGAAGAAGGGATGCATGGGTGTTAATGCATCCGAACCTCGGCATTTGAAGGATCTCCTTTGATAATATCTGGCCGTAAGCTGCAACAACGAATATATCAGCATCATATTCCTTAAGAGCTGCAACTGCCTCTTCATCCTTTACCCTGCGCGGCTGAAGCACGGGGATCCCGTATTTAAGCGCAGCCTCTTTAACCGGCGGGGCAAGGAGCTTACCGCTGCGTCCCTTGGCCTTATCCTCCTGTGTCACCACTGCGACAACTTCGTGTTTACTCTCTGTTATTGCTTCGAGGATACCTGCGGCGAAGTCAGGCGTCCCCATAAACAGTACCTTCATCTACTGCTTCTCCTCTTCCTCTTTCAGGTCCTCCACATCCATGAGTTCCCCTTCCACCTTATCAACATAGAGCTTGCCGTCAAGATGGTCTATCTCATGAAGCATGGCTCTTGCCTTAAGCTCTGTCCCCTCTATCTCCACAGGCTCCATGTTCTCATTGAAGGCCAGCACCTTGGCGTAATTTGGCCTTGTGACCATACCGCATTTACCGGGCACCGACAGACAGCCTTCAGACCCTGTCTGCTCTCCGGATGTCTCAAGAACACGGGGATTGATCATAACAAAGGGACCCTCTCCGACATCTATGACCACAACCCTCTTAAGAACACCGACCTGGGGAGCTGCCAGTCCCACACCATCCGCATCGTACATGGTCTCGATCATATCCTCTATAAGGGTTTTTATCCTGTCGGTCACTTCCTTAACCGGTTTGCAGGGTTTATTAAGAACCTCATCGCCCATTACTCTTATCGTCCTTAATGCCATACCATACCTCCTCGATCATTATGTATTGCCTGTGCTATACCGGATCCAGGTCAAATGTGACCCGTATATCCTTATCCTTATTTGTATTTACCGTGTCCTCTATCCTGTCCTTAAGACCGGTCAGTACATCTATGTCGCCTGATTTTAAATATATTAACTTCCTGTAAATATCGTTTATCTTCTTTACGGAGGCATCCGCCGGTCCTATGATCCGACATCTGTCCCCATACAGGTTCATAATTATATCATTTTTAAGCTCTTCTGCCAACAATATGCTGTATTTATCAGCTTTATCCTCACTGGTCCCCTCGATCATCACCGCCATCATGTGCCCTGCGGGCGGATAGTCAAGCAGGTTCCTGTAGATGATCTCCTCATTGTAAAAAGCTGAATAATCCTGGTTTGCAGCATGACGGATGGCATAATGGTCGGGATGATAAGTCTGTATCACCACATCTCCCGGAAGATCCGCCCTGCCCGAACGTCCCGCCGCCTGTGTAAGCAGCTGGAAGGTTCTCTCTGCCGCCCTGTAATCACCCGCATTTAACGACATATCCGCAACCAATATCCCCATAAGGGTAACATAGGGAAAGTCATGCCCCTTGACTATCATCTGTGTGCCTATAAGGATATCGGCTTCCCTGTTCGCAAAGGTTGACAGGATCCTTTCATAGTCATCCTTCTTCTTCGTTGTATCTGCGTCCATCCTGAGTACCGATGCATAGGGGAAGAGCTTTTTCACAGCCTCTTCTACCTGCTCGGTCCCGGCCCGCATACCCCCTATAAGGGATGACCCGCATTCGGGACAGATCTTAACATCTTCCCTTTCATAACCGCAGTAATGGCATATGAGCTTTCCGCCCCTGTGTTTTGAAAGAGACACATCACAGTGGGGACACCTTACGACATGACCGCAGCTCCTGCATGAAACAAAACCCGCATATCCTCTCCTGTTAAGGAAAAGCATTATCTGTTCTCCCTTATTAAGGCGGTCTTCCATGAGCATTTTGAGTTCACGGCCAAACATCGACCTGTTTCCGTCCTTTAATTCCTGCTTAAGATCCGTGATGCGAACCCTGGGAAGAACCGCATCCTTTGCCCGCTCATCAAGTTCAAAAAGTCTGTATTCCCCCTTTAGTGCCTTATAGTAAGCATCAAGCGAAGGGGTTGCCGACCCCAGTATCAGTGAGGCATTGTGGAGCCTTGCCAGCTCTATAGCCGTTTCCCGTGCATGGTATTTGGGCATATTGTCCGACTTATAGGAAGGCTCATGCTCCTCGTCTATGATTATAAGTCCCAGGTTCTCAAAGGGTGTAAACAGGGCAGAACGGGGGCCGATCATTATCGATATCTCCCCCTTTCTGGCCCTTTCAAACTGGTCGTATTTAACCCCGTCCGAAAGTCTTGAATGGATAGTGCTGACCCTGCTGCCAAACCTCTTGTAAAATCTCATAACGGTCTGATAGGTGAGAGCTATCTCGGGAATGAGTACTATAACCTCACGTCCCATACCTATCACATGGCTTATTATCTCCATATAAACTTCGGTCTTGCCCGATCCGGTAACACCTCTTAACAGGTAGGTTCTCCTTATTCCCTCATCATACTCACCCGTCACTTCATTTACTATGTTTAGCTGAGCCGGATTAAGGGTCACCTGTGTCCCGGTGGGGCTGCCCTGTGCCGGATCGCGGTATAACCGCCTCCTACGGATGCTTATTACATCCTGCTCCTCCATTGCCCTTATCGTTGGCGGAGAAATTGACAGCTTGGTCGTAACAAGCCTGTAATCAAGCTCCCCCTCACTTATGAGTTCCTTAAGGAGACGCTCTCTTGCAGTCTGATGTTTTTTTGCATACATTTCAAGCCTTGACAGGGCTTCAATTCGCTCAAGATTAAGGACTATTGTCTTCTCTTCCTTTTCCTTTACCTGTTTTTTTACGGGAAGTACGGTCTTTAAGGCATTTATCATGGTCGATCCGTATCTTTTCTTCATCCACCAGGCAAGCTTTATCAGCCTTACCTCCACAAGCCTCGCATCCGTCCTGATCCCTGCTATTTCCTTAAGCTTTGACTCGTCATAAGCTGCTTTATCTGTCAGTTCGAGAACATAGCCTTCTATAAGCCTGTTCCCCTTGCCAAAGGGGATCGTCACGTAATCACCGACACTTATTATCTCCTTAAGATTTTCGGGTACAAGGTACTGAAAGGTCTTATCCAGATTTTCATGTGAAATATTCACAATGATATTTGCATATTTCATACATCTTTCATCCAATCTTGCTGTTTTAGGCGATTTTACCCTGATCATCATGACCAAAAGAAATGTTCGTAAAAATGTTTACATAATTCAAATAAGTCACATACCCACGTTAACTTGACACGATTTCTTTGCAGTTTGTTAACTTATCGTTCACAATTTGTGCATTACAATGTCATATTCTCCCCCTATACTTACCTCATAAGATAAAAATAAATCTTTTTCATAAGCGTGAGGTCAGACCTCACATCCTCCCTCTAATAAATTTATATAAGAAATGGTTCGGCTGGCGAGTCGAACCATTTTATTTTATTCCTATCTATACCCCATCCGGCACCTTGGAGATGATATCCTTATTTATCCTGTACATAAAATAGCAGTTCACGACAAACGACATAAGCTCGGCTATCGGGAAGGACCACCATATAAGATCGAGACCGCCAAGCCTGGCAAGTATATATGCCGCAGGTATCAGGATAAGGAGCTGTCTTGCAACGGAAACGATAAGCGAATACATTCCGTTACCCAGAGACTGATATACGGTTCCTCCTATGATGCAGAACCAGGCAAGCAGATAATGCCATGCTATTATCTTAAGAGCCGGAACTCCGTATGTTATAAGGGAAGCATCACCTGTGTTGAAGATAAGAAGAAGCTTATCCGGTATCAGCCTAAACAGCAGGAATCCGATCGATGCAAACCCGAATGCATACATCATGCATATCTTTATTGCCTCAACCATTCGCTTGCGGTTCCTTGCTCCGTAATTATATGCGAGTATCGGGATAAGTCCGTTGTTCAGTCCGAACAGCGGCATAAAGAAAAGGCTTTGAAGCTTGAAGTAAACCGTAAAGACCGCTACGGCGGCATCATTTAAGGACACAAGTATCCTGTTCATGCAATAGGTCATGACAGAACCTATTGACTGCATGATCATCGTGGGCACGCCCACTGCATATATCCGGCCTATCGTCGGGCCGTGAGGCTTAAATCCCTTAAGGCTTATCCTTATCTCATGATTTTTCTTAAGGTTAAGGTACAGGCCCATGCACGCAGCTACCACCTGGCCTGTGACCGTAGCAATGGCAGCTCCCGCCACCTTAAGCTCCGGAAATCCGAACATGCCGAATATCAGAATAGGGTCAAGAACTATGTTAATCAACGCACCCGTCATCTGGGTTATCATGGAATAGAAGGTCTTGCCCGTGGACTGCAGGAGCCTCTCAAAGATGAACTGCATGTATATGCCGAAGGAACACATGAAGACTATCGACAAATACTGTGTTCCGTATACAAGTGCCAGGCCATCTCCGCCCTGAGAGCGGATAAGCTCCCCGGCGAAGAACTTACCTATTATAAAGAAGACCACGGCACTTATAATTGACAGAAATATTCCGTTGTTGGCAGCCCTCTCAACCGTCTCATGATCCTTCTCGCCGAGAGCCTTAGAGAGAAGCGAATTGACTCCCACACCCGTTCCGGCTCCCACTGCCACAAGGAGCATCTGGAAGGGAAAGGCCATACCCACTGCTACAAGGGCTGCGGTACCGGCGGATCCCGTTGCTGTTGCTGTACCATCGGTTATCCTGGCCACGAATATCGAATCGACCACATTATACAATGCCTGGACGAGCATGGATAGGATCATGGGCATTCCGATATTTATTATAAGCTTGTTAACGGGCATGGTGCCCATCTTGTTTTCTTTCATAAGTTCTCCGTAAGTCAGTCATATGCAACCTTTATAGTTTAACACACAACCGCTTGGGAAAACAATATCTTCATTAATACCTGCAGGGTAAATATCCTCTCCGTCAGCTTCCTCATCCGACCCGATATGTTTCCTTAGGTCCAAGGTATGAATCCGGCAGGACCTCTCCGGACACATTTATAACGATCTTTTCAAGAACGAAACCGGGACTTGCCGCATATATCCTTATAGTATTAAGTCCCTTATTCAGGATCAGTACGGTCGTTGACTTCCTGATATTATCAAGGACACCCTGTCCCCAGAATAAATTATTGTCCCCAACTCTGAAATCCGAAGGTACCAGATTTATAATATCCGTCTCCTCATCCCATACCCGTCGCCCGGAAAGATTTCCCGCGCCGCATGAAATACCGCATTCAAGCTTATTCTCCATTGATACCGGATTAGCAGGCGCTGTGTACAGGGTTACCTCGTATTCATCCTCCTTATCAACATATACAAGGTAATCCACCGAGGGCGCATTTTTAGCCGGAACAAAGAAGGTATTTACCGGAAATGCCTTCAAGGCGGAAAGGGTACGCCCATAATCCCTAAGTATCATAAACCTTCCGCTGTCGGTTTCATTAACGGCCGCATAATGCTCAGCTTCTATGGATATATGATTACCGGCCTTATAGGCTATTCCTTCCTGTTCGTAACCGTACCATACAAAGGTTTCTGCGGGAAGAGCCGAATAATCCGTGCAATTAACCGGGATCACAACAGTGGTATTGTTATCACCGCTCTTAACGGATACATTTATGC
>DPZM01000033.1:17397-23057 GCA_003535955.1 Lachnospiraceae bacterium
TATCCGATATTTCAAGCCTCTCATCATCGCATATAAGCTCATAGCCCGCATCCTTCTTACCGGTTGAATACAGTATTATCCTTGCGGATTCGCACGAAGGGTCAAGAAAATCGGGCAGGATAAGCTTCTTCCCTGTCCACACTCCACCTTCCGTATGCTGGTCGGTTCCCGGTATCGTGACCGCGATCCTTGCCTTATTGCCCGGTTCAAAGTCATATAAAACAGGAAACTTACATTCCTCTTCATTCCAGTTAATAAAGCCGACATGCTCGGACATTCCCATTCCGTACCATTTACCCTCATGAAGCTCGTGAAGCTTTTCGGTAAGAGCCCTGTCAAGCTTAAGCCTGGTCTTAACTTCCGCTGCAGTCTTTTTTGCAAAGCCCGCCCCGATACCGGCGAAGAAATGATTCTCCACGGTAGCAAGCCACATCCTTGTCAGGTTAAGAGTTGCAACCAGGGGATAACCGACAAGCTGGAAGAAGGTGAAAGCATTTGTCTCATCGCAGAGGGCACTTACCCTGTCTGCCGTTTCCATAAGCTCGGTGATCTTAAGCGACAGGTCTTCAAGTTCTCCGAAGTTGGCAGGATGATAGACCTTATCGTTCATTGCTTCGGGCCGACGGTTGCCTGCGATCTTTGTATATCCCATAAGCAGACGGCATATCACTTCCTTCGTTGCATCGTCAAAGCCCGAGCCAAACTGTCTGTCAACAAAGGCTGTATTGAATTCCCATACACTGTTTAAGTTGTCTATACCCCACTTCTCATAATCATAAGCCAGAGCCATAAAGTAGGACAGGGGATATTCATTCGTGAAGATGTCTCCGACATTTACTATCCACAGGTCCCTGACTCCGAATTCATAGGCCATGGTCATCTGCTCCCATACCTTGGGCAGGTAAGTTGAGTTGATCCATTCATAGGATATGGGCCAGCCATGGTAATCGAAGTGATAATACATTCCGTAGCCGCCCTTATGATCCCTCATTTCTTCCGTCGGAAGCGTTCTTAAGTTACCGAAATTATCATCGCACAACATAAGGGTGACACCTTCAAGTTCCGGATCACCCATAAGGCCCTTCGTATCCTCATCCCCGTAGAAAAAGGGTTCAACCTCCTTATAAAGGGCAAGCATCCTCGGTACCTTATCAATATCATCGTTTACGTTTTCTTTTATTAGCCTGTTCTGGGTTTTAAGGACTTTACGGAGCAGATCTATATTATCCTTAAGGGTTGCGTCCTCTCCCATGATCGTCGAATCGAATTCGCCCCTCATACCTACGGTTATAACGTTTTCGAACCGTCCTCCTCTTTTAAGTCCGTCCTCCCAGAATCTTGTTATACCCTCCTCGTTTGTCAGAAAATCCCATGCATCACCGTAAACCGAGCCCGGTCCTCTTAAATGTTTATATTCCTCCCCCTGTCTTAAGCAGGGTTCATGGTGTGACATCCCCATCACAACTCCGAATTCATCCGCGAGCTCTGCATTCTTAAGCCCCGGCCCGTCCTCCGGGAAAACAGCCGACCACATGGCTGGCCACAGGTAATTGCCCTTAAGCCGGAGAAGAAGTTCAAATACATGCTCGTACATCGATGCATTGAAACCTCCGAAATTCTTCATCGCCCAGTTTCCGAAGGCGGGCCATTCATCGTTTATGAAAAAGCCCCTGTATCGTACGGAAGGAACTTTTGATACATAAGCATCCGCCTCGGTAAGCAAAAGCTCAGTCATCTTATCCGGCATGATATCGCACCAGTCGGTCAGCGGTGAAACCTTCAGTATATCCGACAGGTGAAACAGTCCGTATATGGTTCCCCTCTTGTCGCTTCCTGCGATCACAAGTGCCGAGGAGACATTCTCAAAAGGTGCTTCTACAAGAGAAAAGGAATAAACTTCTCTCTTTCCTCTTATCCCGGAAAGCTTTATAAGCCCTCTTTTGTCAAGCTCATCAAGAATGGCTGAACATCCCGCCGTACCAAAGATAACAGGCTGGTCCGCCGTACCGTCATCCCTTATAAAAGAGGTATTTACATTCTCTCCGTCTGCACATATCACATCCGGCCTTGCGCCGAACACATGCTCAATATCCTTGGCAACCTTGTCTGCTGTCTTTATCACACCGCTGTAGGCCTTATCGTCATGCAGAAATACTATCCTTCCCTCTTCCAATCTGTTTAAGTTTATCCTGTATTCCATATATCCTCTCCCACGTAAAAATGACAGACTACCTTCTATTCTATCACACCCGGAAGGCTGTCTGCCATTTATATGTTCAAATACTCTTATTAATTATTTAAAATAGTCTGGATATTCCTTTATTACCTCTTCCTTATCAAGCTTATACCGCATAAGATGCTTTATCATTAGGGCTCTCGCCGTATCCTTTTCTCCTTTTGCTATGGCATCGGCAATATCACGATGGTCCGATACCACCTTTATGTCCTTTATCGAATACAAGGACAGGGCACGCATCCTGTCGAACTGCCCCATTGCCGAATGCATCAGCCTGTAGGTCTGTTCCTTGCCGCACATCATAAAAAGCATCTCATGAAACTCATTGTCGAGATTCATTATCTTCTCTGACATATTATTGTTTAAATAATACTCCTGAAGACCTATATTTTCATAAAGCTTCTTAAGCTGGTCATCGGTGATGTTATCACAGAGTTCTTCAACAATGGCTGCCTCCAGCGTCCTCCTTAAAAAGGCTGCCTCTTCGACCGCGTCAAATGAGATGGCAGCCACATAACTGCCTCTCTGCGGGAAGACTTCTATGAGCTGGGCCTTTACAAGCTCCTGGATCGCTTCCCTTATGGGCGTCCGGCTCACACCCAGTATACGGGAAAGCTCATTCTCGCTTATAAGAGTACCCGGCTTAAGCTCCATCTTGATTATATTTTCCGAAAGTTCACGCAGTGCATACGCTTTAGCGCTCTCACCGACCAGCCTGTCCTGATAACGGACCATAGTCTGTGTCTCCTTTACTTATGATTATATGAGCTTATCAGCTTCAGCTGACAGTCCTGTGAAGGACCTCCCTGACCTTACCGGGACCTTCATTCATTTCATTAAACAGGTCTGTAACCCGGCCGGCCAGTCCTGCTTCATATAAGTCAACCGCAAAGATATCCTTCCTTGACAGTATGGGCTTAAGCGCAGCTTCATCGGCACTCTTATATCCCTTAAAGGGACCCATAATACCCGAAAGCTCTTCAAGAAGCGGGTCGGGACTCTTCTCAAAATCATTCCCTTCATCATTGATGCCGGTAAGGTACCTTAAGTATCCTGCCAGAACAACGGGGATGTAGTGAAGCGAGGATACATCTTCGCCCTCCCTGATATAAGCCTTGAGGGTCTCACCGAAACGAATGGGCAGTTTCTGGGATGTGTCGCAGGCGATACGCTGCGGTGTATCCGGCATGAATGGATTCACAAGCCTCTTGTTCAGTACTTCATCAATAAAGGTCTCGGGCTTTATGATGCCCGGGTTTATAACAACAGGCATGCCTTCCTTATAACCCATCTCCCTTACAAATGCCGACAGGTCTTCATCCTTCATTTCCTTCCATATGGAATCATAAGACAGAAGGCACCCGAATATGGCAAGGGCTGTGTGGAGGGGATTTAAGCATGTACATACCTTCATCTTCTCAACCTTGTCAACCGTCTCCCTGTCCGTAAAATATACGCCACCCTTATCAAAGGGAGGGCGGCCGTTCGGGAACTTGTCCTCAACAACAAGATACTGGGTCTCCTCCGCGTTCACGAAGGCCGCCGTATATGTGTGTTTATCGGTTACGATTATATCGGTATCTTCAAAGCCGTCCTTCTTAAGCATGTCAACTACGGCAGAATCCGGTCTGGGCGTGATCTTATCGATCATACTCAGCGGAAAGCTTACCCTGGCCTCATCCTTAAGGTAGCTTATAAAGCCGTCATCTACCAGTCCCTGCTCATTCCACTTATCCGCATATGCAAAAACCGCTGCCTTAAGCTTGTCACCGTTGTGCGAGCAGTTATCCATGCTGGCCATGGCAACAGGATGGGCTCCGTTCTTATAGCGCTCATGAAGCAGATAAGCCATCTTCCCCATAAGGTGTTTCGGCGGGAAGCATTTGTTGTCAAAATCATCCTTAACAAGGCCTGACAGAGTCCCGTCGGGTCCGTTAAGCGAATAACCCTTCTCGGTTATCGTAAAGGAAACCATCTGAAGAGATGCTGATGTAAATATCTCCTTAAGCCTTGCAAGGTCGGCTTCCCTGTCAAAATCAGCCGTCAGGGATTCCGTTACCGAACCCACAACCCTCTTGTCGATGTCCCCGTCGCTCTTAAGCGTTACAAGAAGGCTCAGATCGTCAAAGGGCTTGTAAGCCTTGCTTATTATGTCATAGTCGAAACCTTCGACAGCGATAACTCCCTTATCATACACCCCGCTGTTAAGGAGATTGTCGATCACCGCAGCCGGGAAAGCACGGAAGATATTTCCTGTTCCGAAATGAACCCAGGCAGGTTCCTTCGAGGTAAGTGCCCTGACCTCATCCCTGTCATATGACGGTACGATATATCCCTTATCCTTAAACTCATTCTTTACTGTTTCATCATTAATCTGTATAAGCTTCATAATCCGATCCTCCTTATGCCCTTTTGGCATTCTTATCAATAGCTTCCCATAAGCCGTTAAGATATGTTGCACCAAGAGCCCTGTCATAAAGACCGTAACCGGGCATTGCCACCTCATCCCATATCATTCTTCCGTGATCGGGGCGGATAGGTCCGGTAAACTCAATGTCGTAAAGAGCCTTCATTATCTCATATAGGTCAAAATCACCGTCCCTTGACAGGTGAGCGGCCTCTTCAAAATCATCATCGGAATTAAACTTGAGATTCCTTACATGGGCGAAGTGGATCCTTCCCTTAAGAGCCCTGATCATACCGGGAAGATCGTTCTCCCTGTTGGTTCCGTAGGAACCCGAGCAGAAGGTAACTCCGTTATGCGGATTATCGACCATCTTCATCATCCTCTGGATGTTGGGAAGGTTGATTATTATTCTGGGGAGTCCGAAAACACTCCATGCGGGATCGTCGGGATGTATGGCCATGTTTATGTCATATTTATCACATACGGGCATTATCCTCTCAAGGAAATACTTAAGATTCTCAAAGAGCTTCTCCTCATCAACATCCTTATAGTCCTCAAAGAGCTGCTTGATGACTGCCATCCTCTCAGGCTCCCATCCCGGCAGGATCGCACCGTTTGCATCGTTCTTAATGGAATCAAACATTGTCTCGGGATCAAGTGCATCTATTGCCTTCTGTGAATATGCAAGTACCGTTGATCCGTCAGGGCGCTTCCTTGCAAGCTCCGATCTCGTCCAGTCGAATACGGGCATGAAGTTGTAGCAGACAAGATGTATGTCTTCCTCTCCCAGGTTCTTAAGGGTCTCGATATAATTGTCTATATACTTGTCCCTGTCAGGTGAACCTATCTTGATCGAATCGTGTATATTGACAGATTCAATACCTGATATGTGCAGTCCCGAAGCTTCAACCTCGTCCTTAAGCGCACGTATCTTCTCACGGGTCCATACCTCACCCGGAGTTGTGTCATACAGGGTAGTTATTACTCCCGTAACACCCGGCACCTGCCTTATCTGCT